>VGKP01000003.1 GCA_016866975.1 Candidatus Pacearchaeota archaeon | reverse complement strand
TTGACTAAAACTCCAGCTTTTAAGCTGGAGTTGTTCCTTGAGCATCCAAAAAACGAGCGCCTGCATCAAACTGCGGCTTTTAAGCCGCAGTGGCGCATCGTTTTTTTGATGTTCGAATTGTAAAGTAGAATATGATGCGGCAATTAGGTTTGGGCTAAAAATTATCCAAATATTCTTTCTAGCAAAGTATAATCTTCTTTGTAGGCATTGTTGCCTATTATACGAGCAGCTATCTGGCGATATGCTCTTGCAGCTTTGCTTCTTGGATGGGTGTGCAATAGGGCGTCTTTCATGATAAGGGCTGATTGCATATTCTTATCTTCAGGAATGACTCCAAGAATAGGCAATTCGAGCATTTCTTTGACATTAGTGATTGGCATCTCTGTCTTAAGGCCTCTGACACGAGTTATTATGACTCCTCTGACTTGTTTTCCAAGCTCTTCAACTACCTTGCTGGTCTTGAGGGCATCAGTGACTGCAGGTATTTCTGGATTGGTTACAATAATCAGCTCATCTCCTGATTCCATGGCTGCCAAGGCTTCCTCTCCCAATCCTGCGGCTGAATCATATATGATGTAGTCTGCCATCTTCCTTAATTTTTTGCCTACTTCCTTCAATTTTCCATGATTTAACCTTCTTAGTTCCCTGACTGAAAGAGAACTAGGGATGATTTTCATACCCGATTCGTGCTCATAAAGGGCGTCAGCAATCTTTGCTTTTCCTAGAAGGACATGATTAAGGCTTATAGGAACTATGGGGGCGCCTAGGTGGAGTCCTATGTTGGGTGTAGTTAGATTGGCATCAAGGACAATGACCTCTTTTCCAAAGGCGTTCAGTGCAGCCCCAAGATTGATGGCAGTTGTGGTCTTTCCAACACCGCCTTTACCTGATGTGATAGTAATTAGTTTAGCCATGATTTTTTCCGCCGAAATTCGAGTCGGAACAAACAAAGTTATTTAAGGGCACTTATAAATCTTTCTAACGTGGCAGCGTATTCTTTCAACTTTTCCAAGTTAATATTTATAGTTTGCCCTTTGTATGTGACTTTAAGATTTACTCCTTTCCTGAACTCATTCTCCCTAACCTTGTCCAATTGCTCTATATCTCTAAATAGCTCATAAAGCTTAAGGGCATCACTTATTTCCTTGTTATTAGCAAATACTTCCTTGAGCTGGATGAGCTTTGCCCTTGGCGCGTTGGGAATTGGCTTCCATTTCTTCTGCTTCTTTGCCTTCTCTACAAGATAATCCATTCCCAATTCTATCATTATTTTCCATCGTAGAAGCAGGTTTATTATGACATCACATGTCTTTGTATATTTCAGACTAACGTAGAGTAAGTGGTCTGCACTAATTTTCTCTTTTATTATAAGCTCCATAAAAAGTTGGTGACGCGCTTGTATGGGAATGTCGACTCCTTTTTATATTTTTCTAAGGTTAACCAGTTCTTCTTCTGCCTTTCTGGACAGCAATTCCAGGGTTTTTATGCTCTTTAACAGGTTATTTTTATCGATTTTATTGATAGTCCCATCATCATTCATTATTACTGCAAGGCTTTGTTGCGGGAAGGTAAAGCCACTATTTCTATAATTTTCACCTAATGTCATGGTTTTCCTAAGGACTGCAATATGGTCTCTGTCAAGAGAGAACCATTCCTGGACCTTATCAAAGAATATTTGCCTGTTCTTTTTAGGATTCTGAGATAATCTAATGTCTCCTTTTATGTATCTTATCTTAAGAACCAGAGATATAAGAGAGTTTTCTGCCTTTGACAGCTGTTCTAGGGACTTAAGCAGGATATTTGAATCATTTAGCTGAGGGTATAGAGAATCTACTAGGTTCTTTGCACTTGAGATATGCTGTTTTGCTTCTATCAAAAGATTTTTTAGATCCTTTTCAACTTGAGGCATGTTATCCACTCAGTTTCATGATGGCTTCCGCAATATCTCCATCTGATTCTTCAAGGGCAGCCTTTGCTTTTTCCTTAGAAACCCCTGCCTTATCTGCCACCATCTGGATATCTTCATCTGAAGGGCCTTTCTCAGAGGATTCTTCCCTTGCTTCTCCTGTAACCTGCCAGCTATCCTGGCCTTGCATGGTTATTTTCTGGACATTTGCAGGCTCAATGATTATATTTTTCCCAGGAGTCTCTATAATTACTCTTTGGACTTCTATCTCTTCTTGCTTTATCCCCATCTGGCGCATCATAGCCTGCATTTTCTTTGGATCAATACCGCCAAACATGGGGATTCGAGATGAGCGCGATATAAAAATCTTACTAAGCTCTCTGAATTCTATCGTAAAACCATTCCAGATAATAAAAAGGCTTTTTTATGGCATGTGTCAGACGCTGTAATGCATAATCTACTTGATTATCTGCTACGATTGTTGACAGCCGGCAAATATAGAATTCCTTGAAGGGCAGCTTTGTCTTTGTGCTAAATTGAAAGTCTAGAGGCTTGTAATTCTCTATAATATCATTTATGGTTTTGTTAGACACCATATCATTAGTTGGATTGGGGATTTAAATATGTTACAGAAGGTTTAAATTTTGATTATGTCAAGGAACTTGACTAAAACTCCAGCTTTTAAGCTGGAGTTGTTCCTTGAGCATCTCCAAAAACGAGCGCCTGCAACAAACCTCGGCTTTTAAGCCGAGGTGGCGCATCGTTTTTGTGATTTCTCTGATTATTGTGAAAAGAGGATTTAAGTGGTATGGATTGATAGGCATAATACTGATTGTATTAATGGAGTTAAATTTTTTCTTTAAGCTAGAACCATTTGCAAGCTGGTATTTCCCAATAATATGGGCAGGTTATATACTGTCTATCGATGCGTTAGTGTATAAGCTTAGAGGTAATTCCCTGATCAGCAACAGGTTTCCCACCTTTCTCGGGATGGTTGTGATGTCAGCTTTGTTCTGGTGGTTATTTGAGTTCATCAATTTATCTGTCTCTAACTGGAATTATGAAGGTACCTCAAGACTAAGCACTTTGATAAACCTGTTTGGGACTTTGTCATTTGCAACGGTATTACCTGCATTTTTTGAGACAGTTGAACTGATAAGGGGAATCCATCTCTTTGATAGAAAGAAATTAAAAAAAAGTTTTAGAATATCCAAGATATTCTTACATACCATGATTGGTCTTGGAGTTGCTTGTTTTGTATCTCCGTTAATATTGCCTGTATTCACATTCCCTCTTGTATGGCTTAGCTTCTTCTTCTTCCTGGACCCTATAAATTATATGCATGGGCAGCCAAGTATAATAGGGCACTTGAAAGACAGGAAACTTGCAATTCCTTTATCATTGCTTCTTGCAGGTATAGTGATGGGATTCCTATGGGAATTCTGGAATTACTGGGCAGTTCCTAAATGGACTTATAATGTGCCTTTTGTAGGTTTCTTCAAAATATTTGAGATGCCAATTCTAGGATACTTAGGATATTTTCCTTTTGCATTCGAGTTGTACTCAATGTATTGGTTTACAAGATCCTTGTTCACGCGCAAGGAGCATATTTTAGCTGATAAATAGATATGCTAAGAAGCATATGATCTGACCTATTGTTCCAGGAAATATTTCTTCGCTTTTTCGACGTCTGAAGCATAAGTTATGCCTATCCATCTTTCCTGGGCAGGGAGTACCTTGAAAACTACTTGCTTCTCAGTAATAAGTTCATTGATGACTTGAGGAAGGAGACACTCTGTTTTTCTATCATCTAAATTATCAGTCTTAAATTTAGTGACTTTCTGCCTTATCTTTGGAAGGATTGAAGGTATCATTCCAAAAAAGTTCATGCTGCAAAGTGAATCTGCATGAAATTCCTGGCCATTTATTCTGGCTAGGGTTAACTTGAATTCCTCTTTCATGCCCTGGATATTACCTTCCTGATTAGCATGTATTATTGCCCTGTTGACTTCCCCTTCATCTGGGACAACCTCAATCAAGCGGTATCCTATGTTAACACAAGTGTTGTTTTCTAGGAGAAATTGTCTTGCCTGCCTGAAAGATGAATCTCCATATAAATCGTCCCCATTACAAATCACGAAGGCGCTATTGATATTATCAATGGCTGCGCAAAGAGCGTCTGCTGTGCCCCAAGGCTTGTCCCTTATTACCGGATCGAAAGATTGTATTGAATAATGGATAGGGATATTGAAAAATGTGTGTCCTAACCTTTCTTCATATGCTTTTTTAGTGGTTGGGCCCACGATAAAGACGAACCGAGAAGGATGCGATTTTGCGGCTTGTCTCATAGATATCTCGAGAAGAGACTCTCCACTCTTGCCTATTGGTGCCAAAGACTTTATCCCTCCTCCAAATCTATGGGATAGTCCTCCTAGGAGATAGACTACTACAAATTCTTTTTTCATCGATGTATTGAGATAACATGCTTTTTAAAAGAACTGAAAGATTGTTCTTTATGTCGGGAACCGATGAAAGCCACACCTTTCAAGGTGTGGTGGTTCCCGAGCATCTCCAAAAACGAGCGCCTGCATCAAACTGCGGCTTTTAAGCCGCAGTGGCGCATCGTTTTTTTGATTTCTATGAAAATATTTTCAATATAGAAACAAAAATTATCAGTGCCACGACATAAGCTATCACATGACCTGGATTTATCTTGAACTTGCTTTCATATTCCTCATCATAACGCATGAGTCCACCAAAAACACCGGGCATCTGTATTTTATTTTCTGCCATAGTAGATTAAAACTAAATGAGTATAAAAATCTATTTGTGGTGTCAATCTCTAGTTATTGATTAATTTTTTAGCTAATCCTCTAATCATCTTAAGATGGGAGATTAATAAAGATTGTGGTTGATTTGAGCTTAGGCCTCTAACGCAAGAAGGATGACCCCTAGAATAACCAGGGCTACCGCGCCAATTTTAAATTTGAAAGAATCATCACGGACTATCTTGCCGAATTTCCAATGGGCAATTTTCTCTAAAATCACTACAAATACAGGTTGAGTAGCGCTTAAAGAAGTAACAATTGTTGCGGGCAGGCCTTTCATTGCCAGAAATAATAAAAATACGGCCAGGAATGTCATAGACTCGCTAATAAAAATATAATGGATATTCTTCAATTCAGAAAGGCATTGTCTTCTCAATTTTGAAAAAAATAGTGCTGGGATGAAGACTGCCCCCATCGAGAGATTGTTTAGAGCTATTCCATTCAAAACAGGAAGAGACTCTGTTGAGACTTTAACAAAGAACTCGCTAAATGCCCCTGTGATTATCATTACACCTAAAGTCCAGAGACTTAGATTGAATCTCATTTTCTTCACTCTGACTGTCATGGTAAGCACCCCCAGTACTGTCAGAGCCACTCCTATGTATCCTTGAATAGAAATAACTTCATTTAGAAAAAGAATAGATAAGAAAGTCACAATTATGGGATAGATATAATATATGCCTAAGACGTAAGAAACATCAGCATTTTTGCTTACCATGTAATAAAAATAAAGCTGGAGTCCCAATAATCCTCCTGCAATAATTGGCCAGATTAAAGCATGAAGAGGATAGTCCCAGTCAAGAAATGGGACAATAAATGCTCCGAATGAGAGATAGAAAAATCCTGCAAGCATAGAATAGCCTAAAGGATATCTTATGTCAAGGAACTTGACTAAAACTCCAGCTTTTAAGCTGGAGTTGTTCCTTGAGCATCCAAAAAACGAGCGCCTGCATCAAACTGCGGCTTTTAAGCCGCAGTGGCGCATCGTTTTTTTGATCTTATGAGACACAAGATATTTATCAAATACATTCACTAAAGCCCATAACAATGGAGATAGGAATGCGAAAATAATTGCAAAGCTCATCTTACCTTATCCAGAAATGCATTTATCTCTTTTTGGTTCCTTAAAAGGATATACTTCTTGGCATATGTGTCAATGCATTCTTTATGGCTCTGCAAAGTCATAAAGCTCTTTGGTTTGTGAAAATACCTAAAGACCTGCCGCATTATGCACAATGTGGTAAGTATGGTATCTTTCTCGTATTTAGTTGAGTCTGATCTTCTTCTGATATATCTTTTCAATATCCTCCAATAGATTCTCGGTTCGGGTATCTTCAGGAAAACCACAAGGTCAGCATTTCTGTAAACAGGGGCCGCGTAAGATGTCCAAGCTCCTTCAGTTATCCAAGAGGTTTTTCTTGAGATGTTTCTGATTATTTTTAATCTTTCTTTCAATGAGCGAATCTTGTCAAATTTTCTCTTGTATTTTATCTCATCCAAGTCATAGCACCTAATGTTCAATCTTTTAGACAGAGAAAGAGCAAAAGTAGATTTTCCACTGCCGTAAATTCCTAAAATATGTATTCTTTTTATGTCAAGGAACTTGACTAAAACTCCAGCTTTTAAGCTGGAGTTGTTCCTTGAGCATCCAAAAAACGAGCGCCTGCAACAAACCTCGGCTTTTAAGCCGAGGTGGCGCATCGTTTTTGTGATTTTCTTCATTTTATTTTTGCCAGAATCTTATTTTTGTCCCTTCCCCTTACATCTTTCCCCCAAAGCACAAAAATCCTGTTAATTCTTGACCAGTACTCTTTGGGCGCTATTTTTTGCAAGGCTAATTCTGTTTGATGGGGAGTCTTTGTCTTGAGGAGACCGAGCACATTACTCAGACGGTGTACGTGAGTATCAACGCAGATGGTGTCTTTTGAATGTATTTCTGATAAGACAAGGTTTGCGGTCTTCCTCCCTACACCCGGTATTTCTACAAGCTCTTCAATCGTTTCAGGAACATTTCCATTAAATTTGTCAATAAGCATCTGGGCTGCAGCTCTTGCATTTTTTGATTTTGTCTTATAGTAATTGATTCTTCTTGTTATATCCATAATGCCCTGGAGAGGTGCCTTGGAGAGGCTATCTAATGAAGGATATTTCTTGAAAAGGTTCTCCATCACTGGAATTGTCATCTCATCCCTGCTCTGGGCAGAATATATTGTAGCTATAAGTGTCTGCCAATCATGCTGCCAACCTTCTCCTGCAAGTCTCTTATCGGTCTTGCCGTACCTTGATTCTGCCTTTCGGAATATCCTAAGAAATAGCTTACTTTCTTTATTCATAAATTATATTGAGGAGAATATTATTTAAACACTACTTTAAAGTCTTTTGTCTTGCAGATTCCTTTTATCCCTACAATAAGATTCGCTAAGTGTCATTGTGTTTAAAAGGCCGAATGTAAATACATTGGCAGCTAATCCTGTTAATCCCCCTACAATCATTGCCAACTGTGTTGTAGCAGAGACTTTTCTTTGGACTGATTTAACTTGTTTTTCGAGCGCACTAAAACCCAGAGAGCGCTCGTCTCCATTACAAAGAGAATAAAGCAAACCTACTGCATCTGCACCCATGTAAAATCCATTTCTTGCAAAGTATACTAGTTTTCTTCTATAATAACTTCCCATAGGATATTTAATGAGATTATATTTAAAAAAGTATCTTAATGAGTCTCACCAAATCTTTTTAACCTCTCCATTCTTAAGCTTTTTATGCCTGAACTTAATAGTGCTGAGATAGAAAAGAAATGGAGGGATTTCTGGGAGAAGGAGAAGATCTTTGCCTATAATCCCAAGTCTAAGAAAAGAGTATATGCAGTAGATACACCTCCTCCAACTGTATCTGGGAATATGCATTTAGGACATGCGTTTTCATATTCGCAACAAGATTTTATAGTGAGATATAAAAGGATGTCTGGAAATGAGGTTTTTTATCCTTTTGGGACAGATGACAACGGACTTCCTACTGAAAGGCTTGTTGAAAGATTAAAAGGTGTGAAGAGCAAAGAGATGACTCGTGCCGCTTTCATCGAGTTATGCTTGAAAACATTGAAGGAGATAACTCCTGATTTTGTGCAAGACTGGAAGGATTTAGGTGTATCTGCAGATTATGAGATGTATTATTCTACAATAGACAAACATGCGCAGACATTGTCACAGAAATCATTTTTTGAATTATATAAGAAAGCCAGGATATATGAAGAAGCATTTCCTACCTTATTCTGCCCAGAATGTCAGACGCCTATTGCGCAGGCAGAACTGGAAGATCTTGAAAAAGATACTTTTTTCACGACATTGAAGTTTATGTGTGGGAAAGAAGTATTGCCTATCGCTACTACAAGGCCTGAGCTCCTTGGGGCATGTGTCGCAGTATTTGTGAACCATCAGGATAAGAGATATTCAAGGCTTGTTGGAAAGAAAGCAAAAGTGCCTATATTTGAGCATGAAGTCCCCATTATAGCAGACGATTCTGCAAAGATGGACAAGGGAACGGGAGTATTAATGATATGTTCATATGGTGATAAATATGATGTCGATGCTATTAAGAGGCATAGACTTCAACCTAATGTAGTTCTTACAAGTAAAGGGAAGGTCTCTGCTTCGCCTTATTCAGGTATGCAAATAAAAGATGCGAGGAAGGCAATATTGAAGGATCTAAAAGAAAAAGGGCTTATAATTGAGCAGAAACAGATAAAACATATTGTGAACGTGCATGATAAATGCGGGACGCCCATAGAGTTTCTTCCAGTGTCACAATGGTTCATAAAGATTCTGGACAATAAGGAGATGCTCATCAAAGAAGCTAAAAAGATTTCCTGGAAGCCGGAATTTATGTTCAAAAGATATGAGAATTGGGTAAATGGGCTGGAATGGGACTGGTCTATCTCTCGAGAGAGGCACTTTGGAATACCCATACCGATATGGCATTGCAAAGATTGTGATGAGTTCATACTGCCTGATGAAAGAGAATTGCCCGTAGATCCTTTGGAGAAAGAGAAAAAATGTCCAAAGTGCAAGAATGTTGCCGAACCTGAAAGCAAAGTCCTAGATACTTGGGCGACTTCTTCGCTGACACCAGAGATTGCAGCATCATTGACTACTGGAGTCAAGATACCCTATGCTCTTAGGCCGCAAGCCCACGATATAATCAGGACTTGGGCGTTTTATACTATTGTAAAATCATTGTATCATGAGAAAAAATTACCATGGGAAACAATTGCGATATCAGGCAATGTATCTCTTGGAGGAGAAAAAATGTCGAAGTCTAAGGGAAATACTATAGAACCTAAAGATGTGTTGAATAAATTTGGCGCTGACGCATTAAGATATTGGGCATCTTCCTCAAAATTAGGAGAAGATCTCGATTATCAGGAGAAAGATCTAGTGACTGGGAAGAAACTTGTAACTAAATTGCTGAATGCTGCAAATTTTGTTTTCATGAACATCTCAGGATCACTGCCGGTAAAAAAAGTTAAATTGCATGAGAGTGACAGGCTTTTCTTATTACAACTGAATTCATTGATAAAAAAGGTAACAGATGCATTTGATGACTGTGATTATGCTAGAGCAAGGCTCGAGACAGACCAATTTTTCTGGAAGGTATTTGCAGACAATTATCTCGAGATTGTAAAGAATAGAGTATATCAGGGAAATGAAGATGAGAAAGCATCGGCAGCATATACATTATATCAAGCCTTTTTAGCTGTATTGAAATTATATGCTCCTATAGTCCCTTATATTACTGAAGAAATCTTTCAAACACATTTTAGAAAATATGAGGGGGAAAAATCAGTACATTTATCAGAATGGCCTAAGTTACTCAAGATAGCAACTTTAAAGAGCGATAGCGAAACTTGGCAGCATATGCTTGACATTGTCGCTTTTGTGCGCGGAAAGAAATCAGAAGCTAAGAAATCCATGAAGGCAGAAATATTGCTTTCATTGCCTAAAGCAGAGCAGAAAATTCTTGCTTCAGTCATGAGTGATTTGAAGGCGGTCTGCAATTTTAAGGGAGTGAAAGAAGGGGAGATGAAAGTAGAGTTTGTTTAATCACCTCCACAATGAAATAATAGAATACCATGATTATCATCATTGTGTGCTGCTTCAAACTTCTCAATTGAATCATAATTATTTCTAGTTATCATATATATAAGATCACCCTGAAAGCTACGTCCTCTATTTTCCTGTATTGCATAGAAATTCGTGCTTACCAGTGCCCCGCAAGTTGGTTCACGACAACGGAGAGGTATATAGCCTATGATGTTATCAAATCCAGCATGGGAAATCTCGTCAAGGATGAACTCAAATTCTCCTGCGCATGTACGATCAACTCCTGTTTTTTTTAAATAAGCTACTCTATATCTGCTTTCTTGAAAGACTGGAAGACCTTGTTTTGAAGATAAGAGGTCATTCTGTGCAAGGCCGTATTTTCCTAGGATTTTTTGATATGATTGCGGGACTTGAAAAGAACTAAAATATCTTTGCACAGCTTCTTGTGTCTGCTTTGAATTTTCATCTTCCTCTGTCTGCGCATACCAATTTCTCGGATGCATAAGAGAATGGTCGTCAATCAACAGAACTAGCTTGCTCTGTTTACCTCTTTCTCTTGCAAAAGATGCCAATCTACATGCATAATCAAATGTTGCAATAGGAAAAGCTCCGAAGGCATCATCTTCATCTATCCCGGAACGCACTTCTAGACATTCTTTTTTGTATTCTGGTTCCAGAGCGTAATGTCCCCCTATGATGGCTGTCGCTTTAGTTTTCATGATTCTTTCTTTGAGATATTCTTCAACATTTGAAAGGTCTTGGAAATTACCATATGCCATAAAAAATGCATCAATTGTTAATAGATAAATATTTTGGTCTTATAATAGTCAAATAATGGAAAAATTTATAAATTAAAACAATTATTTACTAAAATGAGAATTGAAATTGACGATATTGATAAAAGAATCATCTATGAACTTGACAGAAATTCTCGTATTAGCGAAGTGGCACTTGCGAAGAAAATAGGGAAAAGCAAAGAAGCTGTGCGCTACCGCATCGGAAAATTGAAAGATAAAGGAGTGATATTAGGATTTACGACTTGGATAGATCCTGTAAGTTTAGGCTATTCTACTGTGAAGATGTATTTACAATTAGCAAATATTCCTTCAAAAAGAAAAGAACTAATTGCTCATGTCACCTCTGATAAAAGATTATTTTGGCTAGGAATTGCCGAAGGTGCGTGGAACGCAGGCCTGACTTATTTTGTCAAGTCTCCTGAAGAATTTTTTGAGCTGAAAAATAGCTTATTTTCAAAATATAAAGACTTGATTTTGGAGAGCAAGATAGGAAACGTAGTTTCAGTATCTTATCATGATAAAACATTCTTATTTAAAGAAAATGCTGAATGGACGAGCATGTTTGATAAACATGTCGCTATTGAATTGGATAAAGTGAGCAAAGGTATACTGAGGAAGCTTTTTAAGAATGCACGAGAGAATATCGCAACAATTGCGCATGAAATGGGAGTTAGCGTGGATATCGTAAGAGGACGCATGAGAAAACTTGAGGAGCAAGAAATCATTAAGAGATATACAACTCATGTAGATTACTCAAAATTAGGTTATGAATTGTATAAAACTTTCTTGTATTTTAGATGCTTGAGTAGTGCCGAACTTGAAAGATTTATGGAATATGTGAGAAAAGATCAAAATATCATTCACGTCATTAAGCAGATTTCTCCATGGGATATGGAACTTGAAATTCTATGCAAGGGATTTGGAGAATATAATCTCATTGTTTCAAAATTAACTGAAGAATTTTCAAAGAACATTAATAAGGTTGAAAGTGCAGTAATAATAGAAGAGTATATTTTTCCCGCAGAAAAAATGGTGTTTGAATAACAAAATAAGGAAACTCTTCATTTGATGTAGTCCTAACCTTTATTAACCATTCTTTTCTTCTCAATTCATGGCAGACATAATCAGCCCGGAGATTACTCCGAAGCAGAAACAAGAACTTGAAGAAATCGTGAACTTACTTATAGGTATCCGTGGAAGCCATACTGAGCTTGTATCGGTGTTGATTCCATCCGGGACGAATATCCATCAGGTATCTAGCCAACTTGCATCAGAGGCAGGAACTGCAGAAAATATAAAATCTAAACAGACAAGGACTGCGGTAGTGACTGCACTTGAGACGATTATTCGGGAACTTAAGAACTATAAGCAGACACCCAAGAATGGCCTGGCCATATATTGTGGAAATGTATCTGAGAAGGAAGGAGGGCAAGACATAAAGATTTGGGCATATGAACCACCAAGACCACTTAATGTGAGGTTGTATAGATGTGACAAGACATTTGTGATAGAACCTCTCAAAGAAATGCTAGAAGTGCAGGAAGTGTATGGACTTCTGGCCATTGACAGGCAGCAGGCGACTATAGGGGTGCTTGAAGGAAAGCAGATAAAGGTTCTTAGGACTATGACTTCAGGAGTTCCTGGTAAGGTAAGGGCAGGAGGGCAGAGTAGTCAGAGATTCCATAGGATTACGGAAGGGCTCGCAAAGGAATTTTTCAGGAGAGTATCAGAATCTATGAAAGAGATATTTTTTGATCTTCCAAAATTACATGGGATACTTGTTGGCGGACCTATTCCAACAAAAGAAGAATTTTTGGACCAAGGGGATCTTGTCACTAAATTAAAGGAGAAAGTCATAGCTGTCAAAGATATTGGATATACTGATGATCATGGTCTTAAATTGTTGGTCGAGGCTTCACAAGAAGATATTTCACAACAAGAATTCATAAAGGAGAAAGAGATTATCCAGAAATTTTTTGAAACCCTTGGAAAAAAGAGAGAGAGGGCAGCATATGGTTATGAAAAAGTAAAGCTTGCTTTGGAGAGAGGCGCGGTTGAGAAGTTGCTGATCTCAAAAGATGTGGCGAAAAGTGTGATGCAGGAATTAGAGCAGAAGGCAAATAATATCGGTTCTGAGGTCATAATAATTGGAAATGAGAACCAGGAAGGAGAACAATTTTTTAATTTAACGAAGGGTGTTGGTGCAATACTTCGGTTTCCAATCGAGTGATTATGTCGGGAACCGATGAAAACCACACCTTTCAAGGTGTGGTGGTTCCCGAGCATCTCCAAAAACGAGCGCCTGCAACAAACCTCGGCTTTTAAGCCGAGGTGGCGCATCGTTTTTGTGATTTTAACTAACTTCTCTTTTTTTTAATCTCTTTTCTTCTTTCCTTTTCCTTGTTTTTTTCTCTCTGTCTTTCTCCTTTTCCTCTCTTCAAGGATCAAATACTACTTTGACTTTTAGGCAGGAAAACTCGTGTTCTCCAGATAGGAGGGTATCCAATACGCTTTGCTCAAGGCCAGAATATTGGCTTTTCTGCAGGACTCCGATATATCCTATATAATCTGGCCTTATAGTCTCTAGATGTATGGAAGGAATCTGGCCATTTTTGTATTTAATGGAGATGTCATAACATTTTCCTTTGTATATTACTCCTCTAGAACATCTACCAGGTATTGGATCTTCTTCATTCAGTTTATGTAGAAAATAGACTATTTGACCTTCGTAAAGAGACATTTCTTCTTGGTTCATATTTTCTTACCTCGAGCTTGTTTAAAATTATCATTGTGAAACAAAGCAACTTTTCGAAAAGAAAAGTCTAAATATTCAAGATTGGTTTTATTTCTATAACCCTATTTTAATATTTTAAGAAGGTTTTAATATTCTGCTATTATAGTCTTTAAATGGGGAAAAGAGCGGAGCTATCCATGATCTTGCCGACTTATAATGAGGTGGACAATTTGGATGCGATTGTAAGAGATATATTTACAGAGTTCAAAAAGAGAAGAATAGCAGGGGAAGTAATTATTGTCGATGATAGTTCTCCTGATTGTACTGGTGTGATTGCGGACAGAATATGCAGGAAGAATGACAAGGTAAAAGTTATACATAGGAAAGGAAAAAGAGGATTGTCATCTGCAGCCATGGAAGGTTTTAACCTTTCAAAGGCGAAATTTGTCGGATTGATGGATTCTGACCGAAGCCATCCTACAAAAAAAATAGGTGAGATGTATTCTCGAGTGATGGAAGGTGCAGATCTAGTTATTGGAAGCAGGTACATACAGGGAGGGAAGATTGAGGGATGGGGATTAAGAAGAAAAGTTCTCTCATCTACGGCAACACTCCTTGCGCGCCCATTGACTAGAGTCCTGGATCCCATGACTGGATTTTTCATTTTAAAAAAATCTTTACTGTCTAAATCACAAATTAACTCAAAAGGGTTCAAGATATTGCTTGAAATAATAATTAAGTCCAAACCTGCGAGGATAGTAGAAGTACCTATTACCTTCGTAGATAGAAAAAAAGGCAAAAGCAAGGTAAGTCTCAAGGAAATAAGATTCTATCTCTCAAACCTTCTAAGATATTATTCTAGGAAATTTTATGATAAATAAGAAAATATTGTTATCTCTTATGGTATTGGGTGCAGTATTGGGATATTTAATCATCTCTCAAAGAGGGCTTTATGTTGATGAACACGACCATTATCGGCAATTAATGATGTTTTTCAATGGGCAAATAAGCGTATATGCATCAATCCCATTTTATCCCCTATATCACGCTTTTATTTTTATTTTTGGATGGATATTTGGGAACGATTCAATATCTTTCTTCAGATTCATCAATCTTTTAATTGGAGCATCTACGGCCTTGATTTCTTATTTTATCATCTCTCATTTCAGTCAAAGCAATGCTGTCCACAAGACTGTTAGATTCTTTTACATCCCAATAATCTTCCCTTATCTTTTTCTTATATATACAGATATCTTTTCACTATTTTTGGTATTATTATCATTCCTGCTCGTATTAAAGAAGCATTATACTTTAGCTCAGATATTTGCGATAATATCTGTATTTGCAAGACAGAATAATGCAATTTGGATAGGATTCATCATATTATGGATCATCATGGAAGAAAAAAATAAAATAAAAGTGTTCAGCCTAAATTTCATTAGATTAATTGCGCCGACTATAATTGGAGCCATAGTCATATTATATGCTTTCTTCATCCAAGACTTCTTTGTAATAAAAGCCAAGAACATTCATCCTGTTGGATTTTTCACAGGAAATATATTCATATTTCTTTTTATTGCTTTCATACTTTTCTTGCCTTTGCACTGGATAAATAGAAAGGTAGTAACCAAGGAACTGAGTAAAACATCTACATGGGTATTTATTGCTTTGGCATTTATAATTTACCTAGTAACATTCAATGTCGAACATCATTTCAATAAAATAACCTTGTTCTTCAGAAACCAAGCACTTTTGGCGATAACTTCCTCTTTGGCGTTAAAGATATTATTCTTTATCCCTTTGGCATATACTATGTTATCATTGAAGGTAACCAAGACTGTAAGCAATATTTCTTATATATTATATCCTTTCATATTGTTGTTTTTGCTGCCGATGCAACATATAGAATTCAGGTATAGCATCATACCGATATCTCTCCTTTTCTTGCTTGTTGATGATGAGCATTATGGTGAAAGATTAAATCTGGCATTCTATTCTATCCTTTCATTCCTAATATTGTTCCTGATTTCCCAAGAGGTATTGTACTTTTGATGTCAGGGAACTTGATTAAAACTCCAGCTTTTAAGCTGGAGTTGTTCCTTGAGCTTCCAAACCTCAAGAATCTTCGATTCTTGATGGCATCCAAGAACAATGTTCTTGGTGAAATGAGCGCCTGCATCAAACTGCGGCTCATCAGGAATCTAAGATTCCTGACTGCCATCGAGGATTCACATCCTCGAGGTTTAAGCCGCAGTGGCGCATCGTTTTTTAGATTCTTAACACAATAAATGATATAAAGGCACTTGCCAGTTAAGAATAATGGATAAAAAGAGAAAGCAGGAAGAGTTGTTACTGGAAGCTAAAAACTTTTTTGATGCACATAAAAAGGACTTTGGGCAATTTATACGTTCTGAACAGAAAGTGATTTATCTTAGCTTCCATCAACTTGAAGAGTTCTCTCCGGTGCTTTCTGACAGCGTCATAGAGACTCCTGAACAAACAATAGCGGTACTTGAAGATGCTTTGGACGAATCTGGCTTGTTGAAGAATCCTAGAGTCAGATTTTCCGACTTACCCAAGACTACATTCGTAAAGATAAGGGAAATAAGAGCAAAGAATCTCGATCTGATGATCTGGATAGAAGGGATTGTCAGGCAAGCTTCAGATGTAAGGCCCCAGGTAGTGAACGCAAAGTTTGAATGCCCTAATTGCGGGGCCACCCTGTCTGTTCTTCAAATAGAGAAGAAATTCAGAGAACCTAGCAGGTGTACTTGCGGATGGAAAAGCAGTTTCAAGCTTATTTCTAAAGAGATGGTAGATACACAGAGATTAGTCATAGAGGAATCTCCTGATTCTCTTGAAGGAGGCGAGCAGCCCAGAAGGATAAATGTTTTTCTTAAAGAAGATCTTGTAGATCCCAGAATGGAAGAAAGAACTACTCCTGGAAGCAAAGTTAGAGTTTTTGGAGTGCTTAAGGAAGTTCCTGTGCCATTACAGACAGGCGCAATCTCTACAAGGTATGATATCGCTATCGAAGCAAATAATGTAATACCTTTAGAAGAGTCTTTTGAAGACCTTAATGTAAGTGATGATGAAATCCAGCTTATCCTTGAATTGGGAAGCGATCCAAAAATCTTTCAGCGTCTGACTCGAAGTATTGCTCCTAGCATATATGGCACACCGGTCTTTGATCGCATCAAAGAAGCAGTGTTACTACAATTATTTGGAGGAGTTAAGAAGAAAAAATCTGACGGGGGTTTTACGAGAGGAGATATGCACTTACTGCTTGTTGGAGACCCGGGAGTGGCAAAGTCTGTCTTACTGAAGTTTACATCATCAATTGCCCCAAAAGGAAGGTACGTATCTGGAAAAGCCGCAACAAGTGCTGGACTTACTGCCGCAGTAGTAAAAGATGAATTTCTTAGAGGGTGGTCATTGGAGGCTGGAGCAATGGTATTGGCGAACAAAGGAATGGTTTGCATTGACGAGATAGAAAAGATGAATGAGCAGGATAGAAGCGCGATGCATGAGGCTATGGAACAGCAGACAGTCACAATTTCAAAAGCAAATATCCATGCAACTTTACGATCTGAGACAACTGTACTTGCAGCAGGAAACCCAAAATTAGGAAGATTTGATCCATATACGCCTATCCCTCAACAAATAGACATATCTCCTGCTCTCTTAAGCAGATTTGACGTCATCTTTGTCATAAAAGATATTCCGAACAAAGCGCAAGATGAAGCTATTGCATCCCATGTCTTGCAAGAGCATCAACAGGATGTAGAACGAGAAGAAATTATCGATCCAAAACTCTTGAGGAAATTTATTTCTTATGCAAAACAGAAATATAAGCCAAAATTAAGTGATGAGGCTGTAGATGAAATAAAATCTTTTTACGTGCGTATGAGGAACCAATCTGTCAATGTAGATTCAGCAGTAAAACCTATACCCGTCACTGCCCGTCAACTTGAAGGCATCATCCGTCTTTCTGAGGCTCATGCAAAATTGAGATTGAGCAATGAAGTTAAGAGAGAAGATGCTAAGAAGGCTATAGACTTGCTTAAGATGTCTCTCACTCAAGTAGGGTATGATGAAGAGACTAAAACTTTTGATATTGATAGAGTAACTACGGGGATAAGCTCCTCTAAAAGAGGGAAGATAATCACTGTCAAAGAAGCTCTTGCTCAACTTGAATCTCGCCTTGGGAAACTTATTCCCGTAGAGGAAGTGGAAAAGGTCTTGGAAGGCAAAGTAAGCAAAGTAGAGATAGAAGAGGCTCTTGAACAGCTTGTGAAATCCGGTGACTTGTTTAAGCCTAAGAAAGGGTATATCCAGAAAATCTAATATGAAAGATGTAATCATTAAAAAATCAAATATAGATCAGTTTGATAAAGGGGCATTTGCCAATAGGGACTTCAGGAAAGGAAAGATAGTTATCAGATATCATCTCACTTCATTAACTGAGGAAGAATATCATAATTTATCTGAAGAAGAGAAGAAGTTTACTCATTCTCAAAAAGGAGTTATCCATCTCTATTCAGAGCCTGAGAGATATGTTAACCATTCTAACAATCCAAATACTGTCCAGGATTTGAAAAATATGTGCGATATTGCCATAAGAGATATAATAAATGGTGAAGAAATAACTACTGACGCGAGAAAAGATGATATTTTTTAATGTTTTATTTCACATAAAAACTTAAAAGGGCAAGTTGTCAAAAAGTACTATGGAACAGCAATTCAAGAGAAATGTAGCTTATAAATATCATATCAGTTCTCTATTGACTGGAAAACCTATACTTGAAGGGGAGAGGATAAAGTTCCTTGAGATTGGAGACAAGCATGTAGTCAGAGTCAATTTAATTGCAAATGTAGTCGATAAGTATATACAAGATGGGGAGAAGAAATTTGGTTCTTTGACACTTGATGATGCTACTGGGCAAATTAAGGCAAAGACATTTGGAGATGATATCGAAAAGTTTGAAGGATTAAATCAAGGAGACACGGTGCAGATAATTGGTCTCCTAAGGTCTTGGAACAATGAGATTTACCTAACTCCTGATATCCTGAAGAAGAAAGATCCTTCTTTTCTCTTGGTAAGGAAATTGGAGATAGAGTCGAACAAGCCAAAGTCTCAGGACACTACTAAATTATTGGCATTAAAAGACGGGATATTGGAGATGGTGAAGAATGCGGAGAAAGATGGTGGAGTAGATATTGAGAAGATAATATTGCAATCAAAAGAATCGCCGCATACAATAAATGAAGAAATAAAGAAACTTCTTGAAGATGGGCTTGTCTATGAGCCTAGGCCTGGAAAATTGAGATGGCTGGGTTAGATGGATCACAGGCATTTTAACGGGACTTTCTTTCATCTGAATGAGTTCTGGGCTGCGAAAGTTCTAAATATGAAAAACAATCCTGCCCCTGGTATTGATTTACTAGACGAGAAAGTTGATTTAGAAGTTGCTTTTGCAAAGCAGTCTGATGAAGAATATATTCATAAATCATGGCGAAAACTTGATCATGAAATGAAATGGGGGGAGAGGAATAAAACTACTTGCTGGGGACTTGGATTTTATTATGTCAAGGAACTTGACTAAAACTCCAGCTTTTAAGCTGGAGTTGTTCCTTGAGCATCCAAAAAACGAGCGCCTGCATCAAACTGCGGCTTTTAAGCCGCAGTGGCGCATCGTTTTTTTGATTTAACTAGAGATATTGGTAGAATTGGAACTATTAAGGAAAAATATGTTAATAGAAGGACTCTTTATATTGTGGCTTGGAATTGGATGTATCAGTTTAAGAGATATCATCATGTAGGAAAGACAAGGCTTTCAGAGTGGGATCATTGGATTAGATTTCCTAAATATCGCTTTCTCCCAAGAGTGATTGAAAGCTACGAGGTTGAAAAAGGAATTGTGCATCTTACTGAGGGAGTTGATTCTAAATTATTTACTGTTAATGGAAAGAAGATAGAAGTTGAACCCTCATAAATTTAATATTTCAGAGCTAATAATGTTCCTTCACTACCTGCAATTTTATGTCGGGAACCGATGAAAACCACACCTTTCAAGGTGTGGTGGTTCCCGAGCATCTCCAAAAACGAGCGCCTGCAACAAACCTCGGCTTTTAAGCCGCAGTGGCGCATCGTTTTTTTGATATGCAAAGAAATCCTCTTCAGGATGTTTCAAATAGGCGTACTTTGGATTGTGAATTGTAAAAGCGATTATATTCATCTTTTACTTTTAGACTTATTCAGGTTTAAAGTTATCCAGATTAAGAGGATAAGGGCTGCAATCAATAGTAAGAATCTCCAGATATCTGTTAGGTTTGCCCAGTTCCTTGCTGAGCCGTAGAATATTGCACCTATCCCTGATGCCATGAGTGCGGAACCTACTGGCTCAACAGAGAGAATGCCATATCCTACAAAGATAGTGATAATCCCAACAATAAGGGCTATAATAAAGACTATCTTCTGATGAGATTTTTGGGCATTATTAAATTCCTTGTTGCAATAGTCGCAGGTCTTGACAGCTATTGTGCATCCTGCATCATTGTACTCATATATAGGGATGCCTTGATTTGCATAACATTGTTCAGTCTGTTCCTGTACTGTGCGGGAAAAAGTGCAGTTCTGAGAAGGATCGATTGGCTTTGCATAGTATGGGAATCTACCATCATTCTTGCAGAAATCCTGATAATCTGGAGAGGGATAAAATGTCGCTATTCCATATCCTACTGCTAGAAGGTAGACTATGAAAATGCCAATGCCCAGCACAAGGTTTTTAATATTCATGTCAGAAAAAAGGTGCGCAGATTTATAAACCCTTGTCGTCCTCCTTTGATGTATGGAAAGTTATGAAGTGTTATTGGAAAAGGCATATGGTAAGATAAAAATAGTTGGTGGCACAGGTGAAAGGTTTGAAATACCCAAAGTAGCAGGCATTATATCTGGAAAAAGTACAATAATAACAAATATAACTACTATTGCAAATTATTTAAGGAGACCTGTAGAACATCTTGCTAAGTTTTTGCAGAGATCACTTGCAACGCCTGGAAAACTTGATGGTGAGAGATTAATCCTCAATACAAAGCTCAATTCTCAGAAGGTAATTGAAAAGATTCAGATATATTCAAAAGAGTTCGTGCTCTGCAACGAGTGCGGAAAACCTGACACGGAGATAATATCTGATAAAGGAATAAAGTCTAAACATTGCCTTGCATGCGGGGCAAAGTCCTCTATCAAACAAAAGATATGATGTTTCTGAAAATACACAGTTCATATAGATCAGTAGTAGCGTTGGTAGATTCCGAGTTATTAGGAAAGAGATTTGAGGAAGGGAAAAGACAGGTCGAGATAAAAGAAGGATTCTTCAAAGGAGAAGAAGTAGATAGAGAGAAGGCTCTTTTCGTTCTTGCAAGCCAGTTGAGAGAAGATGCAACATTCAATATTGTCGGGCTAGAGGCAATCCAATGCGCGATTGAGGTTGGAGTTATTGACGAGGATAGCGTGATTACAATACAGGGAGTGCCATTTGCTTTGAAGCTTCTTTAACCTGACCGGAACTTTAAAAAACTTATTTACATCATAGATATTATGGAAACGTTATATTTCAACAAGACTGCAGAGTTAAGGAAAGAGAAAGTGCAATTAGAAAAAAGGATGAATGTCACGATAAAGGTAGAAGGAAAGAAGGTGACTGTCGAAGGAGACTCACTTGATGAGTATGAAGCAAGACTTGTTCTAGAAGCCATGGAATTTGGTTATTCTGCAAAGAAGGCACTTATGCTCCTCGATGAAGGGTATATTTTTAGGAAACTTCCCTTGAAGAATTTCACAAGAAGGAAAGATATGTCTGTGGTTCGAGGTAGATTGATAGGAAAGGAAGGCAAGACAAAACACGCTCTTGAAAACATTTCTGGGTGTGAGATTATAATCCGAGATGACGCGGTTGGATTGTTGGGTTCTGCGGAATCTATTGAAGAAGCAACAACTGCAATCACTAATCTAATTAGAGGGTCAAAACAGGCCAATGTCTATAGGTTTTTAGAGAGAATGAACACTGCAAGGAGAGGGCTAGATAATTGACTTATTTTGTGCTTCATCTAAAGCTTTAAATAACGTTTTTCTTTGATGTTTCTATGTCCCCTTAGCTCAGCCGGTAGAGCATGCGGCTGTAAGACAGGTTGAAAAAACCGAGTTAGCAGCTTTCATAGGAAACTGTGGAATGAAAAAGCGAGTAAATTCAGGGAAACCCTTTATTGGTAAAGGGCAATCCTGAGCCAAGCCCGAAAGGGAAGGTGCAGAGACTAGACACTCGCCACCTGAGGCATTTTGCTATGGTGATGGTATAGTCCTACCCTCTAAGTAATTAGAGAAGGTTGTAACCGCAGGGTCGGAGGTTCGAGTCCTCCAGGGGACGTTTTATTTCCAGAGAAAATAAGCAAGAGTACTAATTATTATTAAAATAGCTAGAATCCAGAGGGCTTGACGTTTACGTCTCTCTTTTCTTTTCCTCTCATCTGCTTGCTTGTACGCATCTTCGATATCTTTTTTTCCCTTCTCACTTAGTTTGGCCTGTTCTCCGGAATAACGGAATCTCATCAGGCCACCTGTCTCTACTTCTTCTGCCATGATAAAACTTGTACTATTATGCTTAAAAATTTATGTAAAGGAAAGGCATATAAACATTTTTTCTGTCTGTTTATTATGGACAAATGCGATAGTGATTCTGTATTACTCGAAAGATTTTTCAGAATAAAATGAAAAACCAGAGAAAGAAAGTTGTAATTGGACTGTCTGGAGGAGTTGATTCAAGCGTAGCGGCGCTTTTATTAAAGAAAAAAGGCTATGAAGTTGTCGGAGTATTTTTTAAGTTGTATTCTGATACAAAGAATAAGTCTACTGGAGAATGCAAGTATCTTGAAGATCTTAAGATGGCCAGGAAAGTTGCAATGATATTAGAGATTCCCTTACATGTCCTTGACTATGAAAAGGACTACAAGAATAAAGTTCTAGGACCCATGTTTGAAGGATATAAAAGAGGGAAGACCCCAAATCCAGATATTGCATGCAACAAAGTCATCAAGTTCCCTTTATTGCTCACTGCTGCCAGGAAACTTGAAGCTGAATATATTTCTACTGGCCATTATGCGCGAGTAAGGAGAAGAGGAAAAGTGTGGGAACTATTTTCAGGAGCAGATAAGGATAAGGATCAGTCATATTTCCTTTCGGACCTTTCGCAAAATCATCTTTCTAGGACGATTTTTCCTCTTGGGCATTACAAGAAAAAGGATGTAAGAGATATTGCAAGAAAAGAAGGGTTGCCAAACTGGGACAAACATGGCACAGTAGGGATATGTTTTGTTGGACAGGACAATATGCGCAATTTTCTTAGAACGAAGATAAGAGAGAAGAAAGGAAGAGTTGTGATGCCTGATGGGACTGAAATTGGAGAACATAATGGAGCATTTTTCTATACTGAAGGACAGAAGGCAGGAGAGAGTTCAGGAATTAAATTAGTCAAACCTTATGGACTGGCACAGAAGAGGTTTTATGTGGTAAGTAAAGACGTCAAGAAAAATATAATTAAAGTCGCGCCTGAGGGAGACATTAGATTGTGCAGAAAAAGGATAAATATCGGCAAGGTACATATGATTGGCCCTGGCTCTTCTCTTAATGGCAAAGTCTGTGCCAGAATAAGACATCTGGGGGAATATCATGAGGGCAAGGTAGTTAGAGTAGGCGGAAAGATGTACTTTGAATCTGATAAGCCTATCTCTTCAATAGCCTCAGGACAGATTATTGTATTTTCTATAAAGAACAAGGTCCTTGGATGCGCAGAGATCCTCTGACGTAATATTTATGTCGGGAACCGATGAAAACCACACCTTTCAAGGTGTGGTGGTTCCCGAGCATCTCCAAAAACGAGCGCCTGCAACAAACCTCGGCTTTTAAGCCGAGGTGGCGCATCGTTTTTGTGATATACCTGTTTTTCATAGATTTAAAGTGATGAAAAAAGAGGGCAGATGGTTTGCAGTGTTTTTATTCGTATGGTCTGTTCTGTTTGCTATAATATTTTTATCCATAGTTCAAGGATTTGACATAATTACTGGTGCGCCACTCAATGCTGCTGGGCACGTTCCTGCTAGAGAAGATGTGAATTTCACAATAAATATAACTGTGAATAACACTGCTCTCCTTGCTTTCGATAATATAACTCAAGTGAATGTCACTCTTCTTACTGGATTTTCTTTCCTAAATGGGACAAATGCAACTAATGCAACAACAAGCGGGTATGGTATTACTTTCACTAATACTTCTACTGTGCTTTCTTGGAACAGCACTCTTGCAGACGGGACAGGAGCCATCCTTGTAGCAAATGCAACAAGGGTAAACTTCTGGTTCTTGGTCAACGCATCTACTCCTGGAACATACAATATGACTGTGACGACGATGAATGTATCTGGTTTTGTCAATTATACCAATATTTCAATAATTGTAAATGATACTACCATACCGAATGCAATAACTTATCAGGGGTCAACTCCATTAAATGGGTCTTTTATCGCTGCTAGATCAATTTTTGTTAATGCTAGTACATATGATAATGGTGCAATACAAACCATTACACTTGCACTCTTTAACGCGAGTGGAATGTTTTACAATGCAAGCGGCTCTAATCTTTCAGGCACGTTCAATTATACCAATACTACAACATTCTCTAATGTCTCTCAAGAAACTAAACTAAACACGAACTTTAGCTTCAATATTACAAATCTTGCTGATGGTGTATACTATTTCAATGTCACAGCTAATGATACTGCTGGAAATCTCAATGCTACTACTGCTACGAGAACAGTCACTATCGATACTATAATTCCTGTTCCTACCTATGGCACTGGAACTGAGGCAAATAATTCTTTTGTAAGTAGAAACTTTATAGTTGTCAATATTTCTGCAATTGATACCAATTTCAATTTTACTAATATATCGCTTCATAATGCAAGTGGAAGTATTGTTAGGAGCAATCTCACATTTGCTAGTGATAATGGCACTCTCTCTTCATTCTATGTTAACTTCACAGGACTTAATGATGGTGTCTACTTCTTTAATGTCACAGTCAATGACACTGCTGGAAACCTGAATTTGAGTCTGCCAACAAGAACTATTACAGTAGATACTTCTAACCCTACAGTCTCACTTGGAGAGTCTACATCAACAGATACAACTATAAGTGTCCCAATTACTGTTGCCGAATCTGGATCTTCTATCAATGGCACCTGTACTACAAATCGTTCTACATCCAGCGTAAGTGGCACGGGAGGAAGTCAGACACTTACAGAATCTAGCTTGACTTGCAGCACTACGTATTCATATACCATAACCTGTTACGACCAGAGTGGTCGTTCTGGGGCTGCGACAAAGGATTTCACAACTTTAGGATGTTCTAGTGGAGGAGGCGGCGGCGGTGGAGGCGGCGGAAGCAGTCCTTCTACAACCCCTTCTTGGTCAGTAGTACAGACTGTAACGGAGACGCAGGTAAGTGAAGGAGTCTCTACTTCTCTCTCAGCCAATCAGAAGGCGAGCATCACTGTAAGTGGAGGCAGTCATAGTGTAGGAGTTGTGAGTGTTGATTCCAGTGCTGGAACTGCAACTATTGAAGTTGCTTCAACACCTCAGAAAGTTACTTTGAGAGTAGGACAGACAAGGCAATTCGAGCTTACAAATGACAGTTATTATGACCTTAATGTGACCCTCAATAGCATTCAGGCTGGAAAGGTTAATGTAACCATGAAGAAAGTCTATGAGATAATGCCTTCAGCAATAGTCGCTTCAGATACCAATAAGAAGCCATCCTCTGAGAATACTGCTCAAGAAAGCGGAGAACAAAAACAGGATGTTGGGCAGGCAGAAAAGAAGACCCAAAAAACATTATCCTCAGATAAATATGTGTATCTTGTAGTGGCTATCATTGTAGTGATATTAATTGTCCTAGTGATGCGGCGTCGTCGTAGGTAGATTTATAAAACTTGTAATCTTTTTTCATCTATGAGG
Organism: Candidatus Pacearchaeota archaeon; assembly: GCA_016866975.1. Classification (GTDB taxonomy): domain Archaea; phylum Nanobdellota; class Nanobdellia; order Pacearchaeales; family GW2011-AR1; genus VGKP01. Next base: position 27,660 of record VGKP01000003.1, on the reverse strand, counting down.
TGTAGTCTTTTTTCAACGGCCGCTTTTCTATTCATAGTGTTGTTATTTGGAGTGTCTGCATTGCATATAGTCTTAACCTCAGACTTTCAGGCTTCTTTTAATTCAAATGAAGACATCTCTATACTTTACAATATCTCTGTAAACAATACTGCTTTGACATCTCCTGAGAATATTTCTTATATAAACATAACTCTCCCATCAGGATTTACTTATGTTTCAGGTAGTGCTGGAATGAGCAGCAGCACAAGCACGACATTTTCAAGCTCATCAGACCTTATATGGAATGTTTCTTCTTCAGATTTAGGAATTGTGAAAAATGGAAGCAGAGTATTTGTATGGTTTAATGCTACAGCGGCAAATCCAGGCAATTTCAATTTTACAATAATCACGGCAAATAGCTCCGGATTCTCCAATACTACATTGATTGCAGTATCTGTGAATGACACTACTCCTCCATCCTTGACATTCAATTCTCCAACCTCTCTTTCTGGGATAAATCTCTCTACAACTTCTTTGACAATGAATGTGAGTGTATCAGATAATGGCATTTTTCAGTCAGTATCTTTCTATCTCTATAATGCTTCTCACCAGATAGTAAATTCTACTACAAACTATACTTCATCATCAATAAATGTAAATTTCAGCGGACTTGTTCAGGGAACCTATAGGATAAATGTTAGTGCCAATGATAGCTTTGGAAACAGGAACTGGAGCGAGAATAGAATATTTATCTTAGATACTACCTCTCCTACTGTAACTTTATCTACTTCAGAAGTTACTGCATCTGTAGTGTCTATTAACATAACTCTCAGTGATTCTCTATCTGGAGTCAGTGCAATGTGCACATCAAGCAGGTCAGGAGCAACTATATCTGGAAATGGGACAAGTCAAAGACTTACAGAATCAAGTCTGACTTGTCTTAGCAACTATAATTATACTGTCACTTGTACAGATAGTGCTGGAAACTCTAAAGCTCAGAATGCTACAGCTACCACGTCGGCTTGCGTGCCTTCAGAGGGCAATTCTGGGTCCCAGATAACAAGTTCACCTCAATGGAAGTTAATATTTATAATAAATGATACTCAAGCAAATGCAGGATATACAAAAGAACTTGCAAATTCTGAAGCCATAAGAGTCAAGGTGGCCGGGGAAGACCATCATGTAGGGATGGTAAATGTCTTTGGGCAGAGCGTAGTCATCAATGTCTCTTCAACACCACAGCAGGCAACCATAGCTGTTGGACAGACAAGACAATTCGATGTTAACAGCGACTTATATTTTGACCTAAATGTGACATTAATAAGCATTACATCTGGAAAGGCAAATCTTAAAATCTTGGCCGTAAGAGAAGCTTTTCCAGTTTCAAAACAAAGCGGAAGTGCATCTACAAACAACAATTTAGTGGTAAACAGTTCCAATCTTACAATCAATAGCACATTATTGGGTCCAGGATCAAAAGTGCAGAACGCAGGCATAGTCTACTGGGTAGCTTTATTGTTTATATTGTCTTTGATTATAATAATCGTCATATTCATATTGGTAGCCTATATGAGAAAGTCTAGTAAGTTGGATGCTCAAGAATGGTGATGCAGCGAATTCTTCCCGTAAGCAATGCAGCTTACGGTGCTCGCAGACAAAGTCCGCGGCAGCTGCAATCATATAATAATTGCAGCGAATTCTTCCCGTAAGCAATGCAGCTTACGGTGCTCGCAGACAAAGTCCGCGGCAGCTGCAATCATATAAAAATTGCAGCGAATTCTTCCCGTAAGCAATGCAGCTTACGGGAATTGAACCCGTCTCTCGACCTTGGGAAGGTCGCATTCTACCGATGAACTAAAGCTGCTTATTCGAATGATAGAAAAGCGGGGTATTTATTCTTAATGGAGTTTTCACTCTATTGTGTTGTTCTTAACATCTTCGCAAAGTAAATTCTTCGAGATGTGAGACTTTTCGAGCAAGTTGGATTATTAACCAGCATATTTTTAAATGTTCAAAGCTCGGTATACTTGATCCCGTAGCTCAGTTGGTTAGAGCACTATCCTGATACGGTAGGGGTCCCAAGTTCAAATCTTGGCGGGATCATCCCTATGTCCTTAGTCAATTGCCCTATGGATATCTGCAGAAAGAATTCTTAGTTGTATCGAGAAACTTTAAAGAGAATATTATCTTTGCGCCTTGAATTCAACAATGAGCTTGTTGTCTTGGATCGAGTAGTTGTCTAAAGGAAGGTTTATAGGTATGCTGTTTACATATACTTTCTTGTCAGATATTGCCTTTATTTCATATCCTGATTCTAGTTTTGCCAGATAGATGTCTTCTCTGGAGTTTATTCCTGGAGTATTTAGCTCATATATGACTTTATTATTCAGCCTTTTCATCGTCATTTTGGCTTTTGTCCTGGGAAGTCCAGACATCTTCTTGAGTTGGTCATCAGTAAAAACCTTCATGACAGGCTCTTCCTTCTTAGGCTGCTGTTGCTGTCCAGGCATGCCTATTCTTATCTTGATGCCATTAGGGAAAGCAGTCACCTCTGACTTATCATTTTGGGATTTTTGGACCTGCTGGTCGATACTTTTCATAAGAGTACTCATAAAAGAGTTTAATATCTTCTCAGTCATACTTAATTGAGAAGGAGTTGGAGAAAACATCTCTTCGTTGACCATATCGTTTCTTCCGAGTATCCCAAAATCTTCCATCTCTTCAACAGGATCTACAAGACTCTCTCCGCAATAGGGGCAGAACATGAAGCTATCGCTGACCTTTGATTCGCAATTCATGCAGCGAAGTTTCTCTTTCTCTGATTTTTTCTTAAAGAACATTCTTGAAATTAATGATGGTTAATTTTTAAACTTTCCTATTGTCAAGAACTCCTTGGCTATCAAGGGGTTAATTTAAAGGAGTGTACAAAGAGAGTTTTTGACATGTCAATCCACCTCCCATGAGAAAAGTTTATATATAAAAAACTGCTGAGTTAGTAAAGATGGTGAGTAAATTATTGGGTTATGTTATAGTTGCATTAGGGATAATAGGGCTTGCTAGCACAAGTTTTCCTCCTATAAGAAATTATTTGTCCTTGTCTGCATCAATGTCTTCAACTGTCATTATGCCTTTAAGCCTGATTGTAACTATTATAGGGGCTGTGTTAGTCTATCTTGCTGGAAAGGGACAGAAGAAAGGCACAGAAGTGCCTATTTATGAGGGCAAGAAAGTTGTAGGATATAGAAGAATTTGAAATATTTTTAAGGGATTCTTCCCATTTGTTTGATTGCTTTTCTGATTTGATTTTCTAATCCTCTTACTTCGCTGTCTATCTGATTTGGGGGGAGTCCTGAACCCCTAATAACTCTAATCTTATCTCTTAAGTCTCCAATATATAATGCTATTTGCGTTCTTCCTGCTCTTTTCATATCTTGCATTATCAATGCTCGATGAATGGTATTGTCCATAAAAAGTAAAATAAGGGATGCAACCATTGTCCAGAAATAGATGTCTGCATAAGAACTGGATGGAGCAGTTGTCCAGAGCCCAAAGTAGATGACTATGAAGAATACCCATCCCACTTTCCTTATCACATCGTTTTCTTTCCCTACACCTTCATGAAGGAAGAAGAAGTAGATTATAAAAGGGAGAATGCCTGCAAGAGCTATTGCAAGTATCTGGTATTGGAGGAGTATCGCTTCAATCCATGCAGGCTCGATGTATCTTACGCCTATAAGAGGTATCAGGAAGGATATAAATCCAGTTACCTTTGAGCCACTATCCCTGAATGCAGGGATGTTTTTCAATGAGAAGAATACCAACGCGACAAGGATGAAATAAATAAGGAGCTTCTCAAACAAGTACTTGCTTGTCCAATCGTTTCCTCCAAGTATAGCTTGAAGGAATGGCTCTACAGCGTTTACAAAGGCATCTACGGTAGTTTCGGTATAATATCTTATGTCTTGATATGCAGAGGTAAAGGGAGATACAAATAAAGTTGTTAAGAATAATAAGAATAAAAGTGATACGCATCTTTTCATATCAGTAATTAGTAAAAGGAGTTTATAAAGATTTATGATAAAGCTTTGATCTTAGCTCTTATTTTACTTACTCTTCGGTGATATTCTGCATTAGTAATTACGTTAGTTCTTAAATCCCCATCTAATTCTATTAGTTCTCTTTTGTAAGCTCTCATTTCATCGCTCTTGGATTCTTCACGGGCTTTATCAATTTGCCATCCTACTCTCCACTTTTGGATTGTTCCGTCAAATATCATCATTAGGAATGCAAGAAATGCTGCAAGAGGGTATACATAGAGTGCAAATGGATTTAATCCTTTCTGTGTTAAGGCATCATATCTGGTTATCCATAAACCTAACAGTATTACTATTATTAAAATCCATGCAGAATTTCTTGCTGCACGAGGGACTCCAGCTGCCCCTAATCCTTGCTGGCTTTCAATCAAGAATGCTGCAACTACAAGAGGGATTCCTACAGAAATAGCAATCCCCAATGTCTCTGTTGGAAGAGCGATTGCTTCGATCATAGCTGGAGATACTACGGATCTCATAGATAATATGGATATTAAGGCGCCGATAAGAACCACTATTCCCGTTCTATCAATAAAAAAAGGTACTCTGCTCAAAACAACATAAATAACTGAGAAAATCAAAAATAAGAAAAGAATCCTCGCAAAAAGGTAGGCGTTGTCTGTAGTACCATCACTTCCAAGAATCTGGATGAATATAGGCTCGAGCACACTAGTAACAGTAGTAATTCCTTTGTTTATTGAAGTTGCAAACGTATTACCTGCACCAGAGGTTCCTGCAGGCCCTCCAGGCCCTCCGGCACCTTCAGCAATCACAAACGATGTAGTGATAAGAATAGAGAAAGCTAAAAGGAAAATAATTCCGAACACCTGTGCCTTTTTCATACCTAGTTTACTTTAAAGGGGTATATAAATATTTCTAAAGTATAACATGGTTTTGGTGTCTGAAATATAAGGGTTAAATAATATAATATCACAGTATTGCTTGTTCTTATGAAAAAAACTATAGATGCACTTGTACAGAATTATAGGTTCAAGAGAATTACTAATCGTTGGAAACTGCCCAGCGTAGATTTTGTGTATCCTAGTTATACTGCGGATGGCAACAGTGAGGCTTTCAGATTGTCTCCCGAGCTTAGAACGGGACTTGCCGCGAGAGCAGAAGTTGTCTGGGACGGATTAGAAGATAGAGATACATGCTGGACATCTGATGAGAAGGTATTGCTAGAAGTGGGAAAAGTGGCACCAAGGCTGGGAATTGAAGAACAAATTACTAGAAAGATAAATAGCGTGTATAGCTATAGTCCTCTTCTTTTTGCAGGTTTTGGGCAGAATGAAGTCAATGCTTATGTTGTAAAACCCATTGTTAATGGCGAAATGGCGTGGTTCGAGCTTACTCCTGATGAAACTGGAAAAGTTGGAGGGATGCTTGAGAGGATGGCTCAGGAGAGACCTTATAGGAATATTATACAGAGAGTGATGGGAAAAAAGACATAATTAATCTAATCTTTCTCTTCAAGAAACATCTTCACGAATTGAGGGAGGACTGAATAGTGCCATACTCCTGTGGCTATGGCTTCGTATATCCTGGCATGCTGCTGGGCAAAAGATTTCTCGCCCAATTCTTTCTTAAGCTTCTCAAGAAGATCATTCATATATTTCAGGCCGATAGGATATGTTGCGTCTTTGACGCATGACAAAGAGGAATGCTCCGATGTAGAATAAATGAGGAAAAGGCCGTAGTTGTTAGTCAGGGAAAGGAATTCTTTCTCTACATCTATCTTTTTCTTCTCAAATGACTGAAGCTTGAGGTAATTGAAGTAGACCCAGAAGTTGACTGTAGCCTCAGAGGATACTGAAAGCTCTCTTTGTCGGATATACTCTTCTTCTATATTGTATTTCTTCTGATATTTTCTCATGAAATCCAAGGAGATATGTTTTGTCGTTTGAGAAACTCCTTCTGCATGTACGTGTGAAGTGGGCACGGTGATATTCACTCCATTGTCTTGCAATCCAGGAGGCATTGAACGTGAGTTGAACTCGTGTCTTCCGTGCCCTAGGAGCTCGTGGAAAAGGGCTTCAATCACGCCACAGACATTTATCTTGACCTCGCCGTCGTCATGGAAGACGAAGAATGTATTTGGAGATACTTCCATTCTCTTCGTTGTAGGGTGGAAAAATGTCCTTGTTGAATAGGGTTGGCTAAGGATGAGGTCAAATGTATAATCCTTTGAGAAATTGAACTTCTCCTCTCCATAGGCAAGAGTATCTTGCTTAAGTTGGACAAGAATATCCTTTAATCGCGGGCGCAAGGATTCGTCGTCTGAAGGTATCTGCCTGTAAGTGTATTCTTGATATGAACAATAATATTCCCACATTTTCTTGTAATCTATTGACTTTATATTATCTTTTATAATCTTCAAAGCGTCTTTTCCAAGGACCTTTGAGAACATCTGCTCTGTATTCTCTTTTGTTCTTGTAGCAAAATATTCTAAATATACTCTCTGTACTTCAAGGTTAGCCAAATGATTTTTCTGGACTAGGAGGTCAAATCCAGAGACTTTTAGACTCTCTAATCTTCTTTTTAGAGCTTCAATATTCTTGATCATCTCTTGTGCAGCATAGGTATTTGTGAAATTATTAAGAGAATGAAGAATCATCCCATATCTTTTGTTTAATTCTACAACATTAAGGTCAAGAGTCTGCAAATCGGGAGAAACTATTCTAAATGACATACTTGGATTGAGAATAAAGATAATTTAAAGGTATTGGTGTCCAGGATTTTACAAAAGTAAAATCTTAGAATTCTACTTTTGGAACTGCTCTTTCCTCTTCTTTTATGGCTAGGAATGGCTTCTCTTTCTTGCCATATATATTTGCAAACATCACTCCTGGGAAAGATTCTACTGAGTTGTTAAAGCTCAATATTGAATCGTTATAATACTGTCTGCTGTAGGCAATCCTTTCTTCTATGGCTGAAAGTTCCTGTTGAAGGTGTATGAAGTTTTCATTTGCCTTTAGATTTGGATAATTCTCAGCCAGAGCAAAGAGAGATTTAAGGGCTGCCTGAAGCTCAGCGCCAGCTTTTGCTTTCTCTGGAATATCTTTTGCTCCAAGAAGGGCTTTTCTTGCGTCAGTCACTTCCTTTATTATGCCTTTTTCGTGTTTCATGTATCCCTTAACAGAGTTAAGAAGATTTGGAACAAGGTCTGCTCTCTTCTTGAGCTGGACATCTATCTGAGAAAGAGAATTATCTATTCTGTTGTCCAAGACAACGAACTTATTGTAATAATAGATGAATGCGATTACTATCAAAGCGACAATTGCCAAGATTATCCAGAGGAACCATGCCATGGTGATTTGATGGCTTGTAGGTTTATAAAGGTTTTCCCCGCAGAGTGTTGTAGACTCTTGAGAATGGATTATAACCGTAAGGTTCAAAGTCTGAAGGGTCGTGTTCAATTGTCACTTGTTGAGGTGAGAGGCCTAGGCCAAATATGCGATTAACGGTATGGAATAATGGTAAATAATCAGAAAGACGAACTCAGGGATTGGCTTTACTAAATCCTTCTACTGTATCTGAAATATCTTCATAAGACCTGCAAGTCATGAGTTTCTGGCGCATCTGTGAGGCCCCTTTTATGTTCCTGAAGAAGTTAGTACCGATGTACTTTGCTCTTGGGAGGTCTATGATATCATATTTTTTTATTAGCCTGAGATATTCTTGGAAATAGGAGAGATTCTCTTTGAAGTTGAAGGGCATGTCTTTTCTCGTCTTGGAATAATGGAAGATTTGTTTGAAGAGGAAGGGATTTCCTATGGCGGCACGTGCTATCATGGCGCCATCTGCGATATTACACATCAACTCGGCTTTCTCAGGCGAGTCTATATCTCCATTTCCTATGACTGGAATTTTAACAGACTCTTTTACTCTCTTTATCCATTCCCAATCCGCTGGAATTTTATTGCTGTGCCAAGCTAATCTGGCGTGGACAGTCAATGCATCTGCTCCTGCTTTTTCAATTGCTTTTGCAATCTCGAGTACATTATTGTTCTTGTATCCAAGCCGAATTTTTGCAGTCACGGTTTTCTTTGTTTTCTTTAGCATCTTGATTATCATTACTATCTTTTCTGGATCTTTGAGGAGGGAGGCTCCTGATTCATTGTCTATCGTCCGTATAGAAGGGCAGCCACAATTCAGGTCAATAAGGTCGTAGTTTTTAAGGAATGGAAGTACATCTTTGAATTCTTCAACTGATTTTCCTGTTATCTGTATAGCTTTTGGATATTCGTTTTCAAAGGTCTTCATAAGATTCTGTGTTTTGGGATTTGTGTGGAGAATTGCGCCTATATTAAGCATCTCGATATAAGACATTCCTGCCCCTGCACTTCTACATATCTCTCTATATGCTGCATCTGTGACGTCCACCATAGGAGCGAGGAATATCCTATTGGGAATTTTTATCTTGCCTATTTTAAGAGGCTTTTCTATAATATTCATAATACAGTAAGTCAATGAGAGTTTATATTTTGTTTTAATTCTATTCTGTTCATTTTTGGCGTGTAGTTGTCCCAAGGTTTATTGTACCATGCGCTTACGAATAATAATGCGATTGCAGCAGTAGTCGCTACAATGCTTTTTTTAGCATAATTTGGCAAGGATTTTATTTTTTCTGGTAATCTATGCTCTTCACCTAATCCAGACATACCTCTTAGACCATCTACAGCCATTCCCATCTCAGGACCAATAGTGTATCCAACTCCTGTAGCCATTACAGTTGTCCAGAACATGCTTGCATCAAATTGCCCTCCTGATAGCTTATAGTACAGAGGGCATGTCGCAGCACTCCATAATGCAAGAAATTCTCTGTCAACTTGTTTTATCTTATTCTCAGGAGAGTATCTCGTCACTCCCCTTAATCCTTGATAGAGTTCTCTTGACTTTCCCATCAGAAAGCCCAGACCTCCAACGGTAAGGCATACCCCTAACCATCTGCCAGAAAGCGACTGCTCATAAGGAATCCCCAGGATATTCTTATCTATGATGCTCCAGAGGGGCTGAGACACTCCAAGTGATGCTACAGAGTCTATTGCGTGCAATTGTATATGGGAAGGAGAGTCTTTCTCTTTATGGAGTTTCTGTTCTAATGAGCTCATGGGAGAATACTTCTATTCCTATGCTTTTAAATTTGATTAAGTTTATACTATGTCCTTGAGTACTTTGCCATCTTTTACAATTCCAGAGGCTCCAAATTCAAGGCCGTGCCAACGAGAGAACAGATTGTCCAACTTATTTTGTAAATCCGCGAAAAATAAAGTCATGACAGTACCGTGAGCGCAAATGATTATGATCTTATTTTGATATATAGAATCAATATTATTTATAGTTTGCTTGAAACGAGAAAGAGCATGATTTGCTGTCTCCCATCCATGGTCTGTAAAATTTAGGTTCTTGAAAACCTTAGTTTTCATATCTTCATATTCTTTTAATGTGAGCTTCTCTGAATTTGGACGTTGGATCTCTCCAAGCTCCTTGATCTTTATTATGTCCTTACCTAATTTCTTTGAAAGAGGCACTAGAGTAAGAAATGATTTTTGTTCTTCAGATGAAATAAGGATGTCTGCATCATCAAAGTTGCTAGATTCTGCAAGTGAATTAGCTTGCTGTTCGCCTTCTTTTGTGAGTATCCAGTCATCTATAGGCACATCCTTATCGACCAATGTCTTTGCATGCCTGATAAAAATAAAAGTATTGTTCATCTAATATCTTCTTCCGCGCCCGCCGTAAGAACGGCTTCTTTCTCCAAAACCTCTTCCTCGACCTCCAAAGTTCCTACGTTCTCCTCTGCTATCTTCTCGGCCTCTATACGACCTGCCTCTTGATTCTCTTCCTCCACTTTCTCTGTGACCTCTTGGGCTGAAGCTTCTTCTACCTCTATCTCTATGATCATTTACTTGGAAGAAGACTCTTTGCATATTTTCTGGAAGGGAAAGTGGTTCTATCTTCAAGTCTGAGTTTCTTAGTACGTTCCTGAAATTTTCATAATCTCTCTGGGAGACAAGACTTATAGCTATACCTTCCTTTCCTGCTCTTGCTGTCCTTCCAATTCTATGGACATATTCCTTACTATTTGGAGGGGAATCGTAATTATAGACGTGAGAGACCCCTTTGATGTCCAAACCGCGCGCCGCGACATCTGTACAAACCAATACACAAACTTTTCCTCCATGGAATCTTTCCAGGATAGAATTCCTCTTTTGTTGTGAAAGGCCACCATGGATCGGCATAGCATCAATTTCATTCTCATTCAGATTTCTGGCCACTATGTCAGTGTTCCTTCTTGTATTGCAGAATACCATTACCAAGCCTGCCTCTTCCTTCTTTAAAAGGTGAACAAGAAGAGAGAATTTCTGTTCTTTTGGAACGTCATAATATACTTGCTTTAGAAGTGAAGGGTCGACATATGTCTCGACTGAGATATTAACAGGATTCTTGAGATACTTCTTTGTAAGATGCTCTATGTCTGGAGATATTGTTGCAGAAAATAACATTGTCTGTCTTTCTTTAGGACATTGTGAAATTATTTTGTCAACATCCTCGATGAACCCCATATCAAGCATTCTGTCTGCTTCATCCAGGACAAGAATCTTTATTTTTCTGAGTGAGAGTGTGCCCTGTGTGAGGTGATCCAATATGCGTCCAGGAGTGCCTACAATGACATCTGCATGCTCAATTGCAGAGACCTGAGGACCTATGGAGACACCTCCATATACCATTACGATATTCAGTGGATGATGTTTAGAGAAAGCTCTTAGATTTTTCCCAACCTGCTCGGCAAGCTCTCTTGTAGGAGTCATTATAAGTGCTTGGACACCCTGCTTCCTTTGAAGATTCTGTATTATTTGGGATCCAAAGGCCAGAGTCTTTCCACTTCCTGTAGCCGCACTTCCAATTATATCTTTTCCCTGAAGAGAAAGAGGGATAGCTTTTTCCTGAATCTCTGTAGGGTTTTCGAACTTAGCTTCAGCTAGTGCTTTAATTATCTCTTCAGATAGCCCTAATTTCTTAAATGATTCCATTGTTTCTATAATGCACCAAAGGCGCTTGTACGCGTGCCCTGCGTGGGTAGAACAAGAAGTCTGCTGGGCAGCCTTGTCCTATAACATCCGGTTTTCCGTTTGTAGTATTATGGGCTGGAAATGTGAGTATATAAAGCAATAGGGTACTAGAAAATTGCCTAGAAACTCTTAAATATAACCAATTCCGCCGAGAATATATGGGAAAACTATACCTATACAATTCTCTGACGCGAAAGAAAGAGGAATTCAAGCCGATTAAGAAAGGGCAGGTCGGGATGTACACATGCGGGCCGACTGTTTACTGGTACCAGCATATTGGAAACTTCAGGACAATGTTACTTAATGACTTTTTGAGGAGAACTCTTGGATTTTTAGGATATAAGGTAAAGCATGTAATGAATATTACAGATGTTGATGATAAAACTATAAAGGCGAGCCAGAAAGAAGGGATAACGCTGAAGGCTCTGACATCAAAATATGAAAAGATATTTTTTAATGACTTATTGGAACTCAATATACTAAGGCCTACAATTGTATCTAGCGCAGTTGACAGTATTCCTGAGATGGTCGAAATGATAAAAAAACTAATTGATAAAGGATATGCTTACAAATCTGAAGATGGAGTTTATTTTTCTATTTCTAAGTTTAAGAACTATGGGAAATTGGCGCAACTTGAAAAATCAAAGAAAACAAAGGCGAGGGTGCGCTCTGATGAATATGGAAAAGAGAATTCGCAGGATTTTGCATTGTGGAAATTTTATACTCCTGAAGATGGAGATGTATTTTGGGAGACAGAGATAGGCAAAGGAAGGCCAGGGTGGCATATAGAATGTTCAGCTATGGGGATCTCTAATTTGGGTGAATCGTTTGATATTCATACTGGGGGAGTTGATTTGCTCTTTCCACATCATACCAATGAAATCGCACAGAGCGAAACAGCAACTGGAAAGAAATTTGTTAATTATTGGATTCATGGCGGTTTAGTGACTATGAAAGAAGGAAAGATGTCAAAATCACTTGGAAATATTCTTACGCTTGATGAGCTGAAAAAGCAAGGTTACGAGTCAGTGCATTATAGATATTATTGCTTACAAACTCATTATAGGAAGCCGTTGGCGTTTACATTCGAAGGTCTTGATGCGGCGAGATCAGCTTATGAAAGAGTGAGGAGAAAAGTTATTGAGATGAAGATGACGAAGCATAAAGGAAGCGACAAGAGCGAAGAATATAGAGGGGAATTTGAAAAGGCTTTGTATGATGACATGAATATTCCTGCGGCGTTACAAGTTTTTCTTAAGACACTGGATGACGATGCGTTTGAAAGCAAAAAAAGGATCGAGATGATTGAGCATATGGACTCTGTCCTTGGACTTGGAATCTCTGAGATGAAAGAAGAAAAGATTGATGTTCCTGAAGAAGTCCAGAAACTTGTAGATTCAAGAGAGAGACTAAGGAAAAATAAGATGTGGGCAGAGTCTGACATAATCAGGCAGAGAATACTTGAGAAAGGATATAGAATATTGGATACTCCACATGGACCTAAAGTTGAAAAGGCCTAGTATCTGTATGAGAATTTAATGGGGAATCTGAGGATTATACCTAACTTCAATTTCAAAAGGAATAGATTTATTCTTTCTTAACTCTCTCTAATTCCCTCTTCGCTTCTTCAAATTTTCTCTCAGCCTCTGCAATCCTTTTGCCCCTGTTCTTTATCTTGTAAATCTCCTCTTCCAGTTGCTTTAGCTTTCTTTCGGCGTGGATGAGTTCTTTTGATTCTCCTGTATCAAAGTTGTTTCCTGTCTTGGCAAATTGTGTTGGCTTGATTGACTTTAGTTTACTGCTTATAGTTGGCCAGAACCAGTATATCAGGAAAGCTAATGCGAGAACGATGACGACAATGAGGATGATGTAGCTATAGCCCAGGATGTTGTTCCAGAGACCAGATGCAGCTGACTCAAAGTTGAATGAGGTCGCGTTAGATGTCACATTAGATGTCACATTTGTATCATTCTTGGCAGTGATATTAACAGAGAGATTTACAGGAGTGTTGTTCTGAGGGGAATTATTTACTGTCAGGTTAGGAGCAGGAGGGCTTGAAGCAGCAAGTTTATTTGTCTCATCTATTACTTTAAGGGTGATTGCATTTCCAGTAGTCATGCCCGTGAACTTTTTTGTAAGGACTATCTTGCCGTTCTCGTTCCTGATAATTGTATAGATATTGATGTCCCGAGTACTGCTAGAGGTGTAAGTGAATGATGCTATCCCTGATGTGCTGGCATTGCCTTCAAGGCTCTTGTATAGGTCATCTGTCTTCGCATTAAGAATATTCAATGTAACATGGTGTCCAGGGAGTGTCTCGACACCTATAGAAGTCTCAACAGCCGAGACAAGTGGCATCACCAATAGAATCAGTGAGAATACCAGCATAATCTGGAATTTTTTACTTATCATGTTTTTTTGAAAAGTTTCCTGTATTTATAAATTTTATCGATATCAAGAAACTTGTGTAAAACTTCAGATGAAGCAGTTTTTACTTTAAAACATGCATTTAAGAACATACATTTACTTAGTGTATTATGCCAACACGCAGAAGAGCCTTGCGGCGCAATCGTTCCCGCAGAGCACAAAAAATTCGATTGAAGAGGAAAAAGTAATCCTTAATTCTTTTTAATGTGATGAAAATGTAGTGAAGAGAGAAGTTTCGTGATGAGATTTATAGAAAAAGGTGCGCTTAAGAAGGTGCAGGAGGAGCTGGTAGAAGTTTTAAGGTAAATATGCTCTTCGTTTTGAGCGTTATTTCTCCCATGAATTTCCTCTTGTTGAGGCACGATTAAGATCTCTATAAAATCCCCTATTTTCCTCGTACAAGTTAAAACGAGAGAAATTAAATAAGAGCCTACTTATATAAAATTATGAAAGATAATTTGTCTAGAGACCCGATAGGCCACATAAAAATTGCGGTAAGTAACTTCGAGAAAAGCCAAGAGTTTTACAAGCTTATTTTCGATAAATTAGGTTTTGCACAAGTCTCGAGTAAAGAAAAGAGTGCTGCTTGGGTAACAAAAGAAGGATTTGGGATTTCAATAGCCCAAGCAGAAAGCTTAGAACCAAAATATAAATTCTTTGCACCAGGATTGCATCATTTGTGTATTAAAGCTAAATCTACCGAGGATGTGGATTCTATTTATGAAATTATTAAGAACAAAACTGATATTTTTGATCCGCCACAAAGTTATCCTGAATATACTGATAAGTATTATGCAGTATTCTTTTCTGACCCTGATGGAATTAAGCTTGAAGTCGCGTATTATTGAAATCACTTCTTTTTCTCATGGGCTTAAGTCTCTGGCTTTTTACGATTGCGTAAAATTGCTTCGTAAAATACGATTTGTGCTTGATGTCTTTGTTGTGCTTTGTAAAGAACTCTCTTTGTCAAACGCCCCAACCGAGAATCGAACTCGGGACTCATCCGTGACAGGGATGTGTTTTAAACCACTAAACTATTGAGGCTTGTGATAGGATTGGAGGGATGATTTTTAAATGTTACTTTAGTGATAAGTTGATGGCTGAACCTGATGGTGTTGGAGTCCCAAGAGAAGTGACTAATGTTGCGAAAGGAAGAGATTTAGAGGAGATTGCGATTTGTGCAGTTTATACGAATTGGAAGGGAGAGACTAGTGAGAGACGTTTTGTTCCACTTGAAATATATTATGGGAATCTTAAACCATATCATGAGCAGATGCAATGGCTTCTGAAGGGGTGGGATATGGAGAAGAAGGACTATCGTCATTATGCTCTTGCAGGCATTAAGAAGTGGGTGAGGGTGCCTTTGGGAGGATCTTGAAATAATGGAAATGTCTACGTTGATAGCGCGATTAGATCATGATGAATTTACGGTGAGCACGATGTTTGGACTTTGGGGACAAGGATATGAAGTAATCTCATGCTATGAAGAAAAGAATGGATTTGCCAAATTAATGTATCTTTCTTTATGTCAAAGAACTTGACTAAAACTCCAGCTTTTAAGCTGGAGTTGTTCCTTGAGCATCCAAACCTCAAGAATCTTCGATTCTTGATGGCATGTTTACTTAGGTAGAGGATTGGTGGAATTGAGAGCGTTAAGTACTTGAAGAATTGTTTGATAGGATTCTACGTGATGGCGAATCGCGTCTTTGATTTCTTTATTCAATATCTTCTAGTGTCTGTTGCTCTGCAGGTGGAAGGCCTTCGGCAATAGGGACTTTAACGATATCTGCGACTTTATCATTGTCTTTAAGACGGACGACATGGACACCTTGCGTCGCGCGGCCCATGACGCGTAGGTCGCGCATGGAGACACGGATTACCATACCTTGTTTTGTGGTTGCAATGATAGAGTTTTTATCGTCAACTGAAAGAGAACCTATAACATCGCCTGTCTTGTCACTCGTGTTGAGGTTAATGACTCCTTTTGCTCCTCTTGCTGTCTTGCGGTATTCTTCTAAGTCAGTGCGCTTGCCAAAGCCTTTGACAGTGACTGTGAGAATGGTGGTTTTGCCATCTAGGGGGAGCGCTTCGAGGGATACGACTTCATCATTCTTCTCAAGCTCTGCGCCTTTGACTCCGTAGCTTGAACGTCCCATAGGTCTAACTTCATCGCTGTCAAAGCGGATGGCTTGGCCTTTTTTAGTAATGAGGAGGACTTCTTGCTTATCTGTTACTCTTCTTACATTTATTATGACATCCGAATTGTCTGTTGGTAGATTCATTATGCGGACTCCTGTACTTCTTGGTTTGGAGACATCCTTGAGAGGCAATTTCTTCACCATGCCGAGCTTCGTGGCAAAAATTAAATACCCTGCATTGAAGTCTTTTATAGCAAGGACATTAGCTATTTTCTCATCGCGTAGATTGAGGACATTTACAATTGCCTTGCCTTTTCCTGCTCTTTCCGTGGCAGGCACATCATTTGCTTTGAGCCAGTAGATACGGCCGTTCGTCGTGAAGAACAACAGGTAGTCATGGGTGCTACAGGTAATCATCTTCCTTATGAAGTCTTCTTCTTTAAGTTCTGCGCCAGATACTCCTGCTCCTCCTCGCTTCTGCTCCCTGTATGCCTTAACATCTACTCTCTTGATATATCCTGCTTCGCTTATCATGACCACTACATCTTTCTTTTCAACGAGATCCTGTTCAGTTATCTCATCAACTTTTCTTATGACTCTCGTTCTTCTATCGTCACCATACTTTGTCTTCAATTCCTGCACTTCTTTCTTTATGACTTTAAGGATCTCTTTCTCATCTCCAAGGATGTGCTTTAACTCATTTATAATCTCTTTCAAAGATTTCTCCTCATCTTTCAACTTAGTTGCCTCAAGGTGAGTAAGTTGTTGAAGGCGTATCTCTAGAACTGCTTTTGCTTGCCTGTCTGAGAGCCCGAATTTTTTCATTAATCCTTCATGGGCTGACTGAGCGTTATCTGCTTTCTTTATGTATTCAACTATCTTATCTATGTCCTTGAGTGCAATAAGAAGACCAAGGACGATCTCAAGGCGGTCTTCTGCTTTCTTAAGCTCAAAGTTGCTTCTTTTTCTTACGACTCCCTGGCGGTATTTGATATATTCTGTGAGAATATCTTTGAGATTTAATACGCGTGGCTGCTTTCCTACAAGGGCAAGCATATTAGCATCAAATGTAGTCTGGATATTAGTAAGAGTATATAGCTTGTTCAATGTAAACTTGGGATCTACGTCTTTCTTGAGCTCAATGACTATCCTGACTTTTCCTTTTGCAGACTCGTCCCTGAGATCAGAGATATCAGGTAGTTTTTTCTCTGTAGCAAGGCGAGCTATTTCTTTCACAAGTTCTGCCTTATTGACCATATAAGGTATCTCATTTATGATAATGCGTTGCTTTCCTTTGGATTCTTCCAAAGTATGTTTTGCACGAAGGATGAGTTTTCCTTTTCCTGTCTTGTACATGTCCTTGATGCCAGAACCTATGACGATGCCTCCTGTGGGGAAGTCTGGGCCTTTGACAATCTCTGCGAGATCTTCAGTAGTCACGTCTGGCTTATTGATGCACTCGATTATTGCATCTGAGATTTCTGTGAGATTGTGAGGAGGTATGTTTGTCGCCATGCCCACTGCAATACCTGTGGAGCCATTAAGAAGAAGATTTGGAAGTTTTGCAGGAAGGGTATCTGGCTCTTTGAGAGAATTGTCGAAGTTTGGATGCATGGCTACTGTTTCTTTTTCTATGTCAGCAAGCAATTCTGTGGATATCTTGCTGAGCTTTGCTTCAGTATAACGCATCGCTGCCTGCTTATCTCCATCCATGCTGCCGAAGTTACCTTGGCCATGGACAAGAGGATAACGGAGAGAGAAGTCCTGCGCCATACGCACCATTGCCTCATAAACTGGGACGTCTCCGTGAGGATGATACTTTCCTATGACTTCTCCCACTACTGTTGCTGATTTTTTTGTGGGTTTGCTGGAATCAAGACCGATGCTGTGCATGGCATACAGAATCCTTCTATGCACTGGCTTAAGGCCATCTTCGACGCTTGGGAGTGCACGGTCAACGATGACTGACATGGCATAATCTATGAATGCTTGTTCCATCTCCTCTACAATTTCTGCAGCAATGACTCCTTTTTCATTGCCTATTTGGCCTTTCTCTCTTCTCTCTTGTTCTTCCCTCTTGAGTTCTTCTTCTAGCTTGTCCTCACTGTTGTTTTGTTTGTCAGTCATCAGATGTCAATCTGCGCCTCCGCCGCATGTTCTGCAATGAACTGTTTTCTGGGTTCTACATCATCACCCATTAGTTTTGAAAATGTTACATCTGCTTGGGCAGCATCATCAATAGTTACTTTCTTGAGCAAACGCGTCTTTGGATCCATTGTTGTCTCCCAGAGCTGCTCCGGATTCATCTCTCCTAGACCTTTGAATCTCTGAACGTCAATGTTGCCATTGAATTTTGAAGTTATCTTTTTAAGTTCATCGTCTGAATAGACGTAATGGTCTCCGCGTTTCCTTATGCGATAGAGCGGAGGTACAGCGATGTAAATTTTGCCTTGTTCAATAAGCTTTGGAACGAAACGGAAAAAGAAAGTGAGCAGTAAAGTCCTAATATGTGCTCCATCAACGTCTGCATCTGTCATAATAATCGTCTTTGCATATCGGAGTTTCCCTATGTCAAATTGGTCACCTACTCCACAACCTATGGCTGTAATCAGATTTGCTATCTCCTCATGAGAAAATACTTTTATGGGATTTGCTTTCTCCACGTTAAGAATCTTACCTTTTATCGGAAGGATAGCCTGATTTTCTTTATTACGTGCCTGTTTTGCACTGCCTCCTGCAGAATCTCCCTCAACAATGTATATTTCGCTCTCTTCCATCTTGTTGCTTGAACAGTCAGCAAGCTTACCTGGAAGGCCGCCAACACTGAATGCATTCTTTCTTCTTACCAGTTCTTTTGCTTTCTTTGCAGCATTTCTCGCCTTCTGTGCTTCCATTGCTTTGTCTACAATCCTTCTTGCAGTTGTGGGATTTTCTTCGAAGAATACTGTTAAAGCTGTCGTTGCAGCAGCATCTACGATGCCTTTCACTTCTGCGTTGCCAAGTTTTGTTTTTGTCTGTCCTTCGAATTGAGGTTCACCTATCTTGACAGACACAACTGCAGTCAAACCTTCTCGGACGTCGTCTCCAGTAAGGTTCTCGCCCTTATTCATCTTGTTTTTGTTGGCATAGTCATTGATAGTCCTTGTAAGGGCCGTCTTGAATCCTACAACATGTGTGCCTCCTTCAGTTGTGTTTATTGTATTTACAAAACTCAGGACGTTCTCATAATAGCTCGAGTTGTATTGGACTGCACATTCAATCTCTATCTTGTCTTGTTCTTTGAAGAAATATATTGGCTTGTGCAACTCATCTTTTGACTTATTGAGTTCCTTGACAAATTCTATAAGTCCACCCTCATAATGGAAGACTTCTTTTTTCTCTGTATCTTTGTCTTCGAGCATTATCTTAAGGCCTTTATTGAGGAATGCCATCTCTCTAAATCTTGAGGAAAGAGTAGAGAAATCAAATTTGACGGTGGAAAATATTGTATCGTCAGGAAGGAATGTGACACTTGTTCCAGTCTCATCCTTAGGGCAATCGCCAAGAGCCTTCATGTCATAAATCGGCTTTCCTATTTTGTATTCCTGCTGGTATATTTTGCCTCCTTTTTTTACAATAACTTTCATCAACTTGGAAAGCGCTGCTACTACCGAAATGCCTACTCCGTGAAGGCCTCCAGAGAATTTGTAATTTGACTTATCAAACTTCCCTCCTGCGTGGAGTTTTGTCACAGCAATTTCAAGGGCAGGTCTTTTGTATACGGGATGGATGTCTACAGGGATACCCCTTCCATTGTCTTTAACAGTTATGCTTCCGTCCTTGTTTATTGTGGCCTCTATTAAATCACAATGACCTCCCATAGCTTCATCAATCGAGTTATCCATGAGTTCCCAGACCAGATGGTGGAGACCTGTCTTACTTGTGCTACCTATATACATTGCAGGCCTGTGCCTGACTCCTTCAAGGCCCTCAAGAACTCTTATGTTTTCAGCCTTATAATCTTTAGATTTTGATTCTTTGTCACTCATCTTTGAAGCTCTAAATCCCCAAAACGCAGCCTGCTTTAAAAACCTTTCTGTATATAGGTGGTGTTTATCGACGGTAAATGCTATCGCCAGGTAACAACTACTTCATCAGTCCTTTCCCTTGGACTGATATCTATTTTGGAAGGATCCATCTTAATGCCTTTATTGAACATAAGTTCTCCTGTATATGCAATCATTCCAGCGTTGTCTACAAGAAACTCTTTGGGCGGACAGAAGAAGTGTGCGCCTCTTTCCTGACACATTATCCTGCACATCTCTTGCAAACGTGAGTTGCATGCAACGCCTCCACCAAGGACAAGCTCTTTTTTTCCAGTGTGTGCAAGGGCGCGCTCTGCGGCTTCTACCAATATTGCAAAAGCAGTTTCCTGTATAGAAAAACAAAGATCTTCTATAAGGACTTTATTATTGTATAGTTGTGTGAGTTTGGTGTAGAGCCCTGAGAAAGATACATCCATGCCCTTTATCACATAAGGGAGTTCTATGTATTTCCCATTTTTTGCAAGCCGCTCTATCTCTGGACCGCCAGGGAAAGGTATACCTGTGAATCTGGCAAACTTATCCAGGAAATTTCCAATTCCTATGTCTAGTGTCTCTCCAAATATACGATATTTTCCTTCAGAGAATGCAATTATCTGAGTGTTAGCACCTGAAGTATAAAGAAGGACAGGATCCTTTGCACCCTCATGCTGGCCGATCTCAAGGTGAGCTATACAGTGATTGACTGGAATGATTGGCTTGCCTAACTTCAATGCTTTTTGCTTTGCGAATCTCATCCCTGCAAGAAGGCAAGGGGCTAGACCTGGTGCATTTGAGATTGCTATGGCGTCAATTTTTTGCTCTCGGATGCATGCTTTGTCAAGTGCCTGTTCAAAGATAGATTGCGAGATATTTTCGTGATGTTTCGCGCTCTCTGCAGGAATAATCCCTCCTCTCTCGGGACGGTACATATCCTTGATGTTAGAAAGAATTTTCTTTTTATTACATAAAGATACGCCGAATGTATGCGCCGTGCATTCAACTCCAAGGATCATGGAGCTTGTAATTTAAATGAGTTTAAAAGACTATAGATTACAAAAACTGCTAGCTCCATAAAGATAGCTGCAGGCATACTGCAGCACATAGGAAATATAAAAAAGTGAAATCAATAATTGAAGAAAAAATAAATTCGACACGGCTGTCGATTGACTGTGAATATTTTATTTATTTCTTCTTCTTTCGTCCACCACGAGCCATCTTTGCTTCGCAGACATTTCCTTTACTGTCGACATAGTAGAGATAACCTGGTTTTCGCTTTACAATATTTTTTGCAATAACTGATCCCATTTTAAACCTCCTTTTGGCTGATATCTAGATTAAATACTCTCTCTATTTAAATCTTTTTGTGTCGACGAAGAAATCAAGGATGTCCTTATTTCGTCGTGAAAATGGCACTTCTATGGCCTTTGAAAATGGTCTTAGTGGAGCAATTGCCGTCGTGAACGGCAAGACAACTTTCTGTCCGATGACATTGTTTTTCTTGTCTGTCCAGACTATAAGGAAAGGGAAAAAGACGAACCAGGAATGTATTGATAATTTTACTGGCCTGGTAAATTCGAAGAGAAGGTTTCGTGTATTCCTGGTGCGGAACATAAGACCGGTTATCTTTCCCAGAATAGACACTCTATGTACGGGGAAGCTTATTTTTCTATTATTCTTTGAGATAGTTATGTCGATAATCATTTCCAAAATGGGAAGAGCTTTTTCTCAGGAACCTTATGTTCAGTGCCGGATCTTTTCATACCAAGAAACTTTTCATGCATTATCTCTACATTCTGGTCGCATACAAAATCGTGCTGTCTAAAACCCCCGCCGAATGTCTTAGGGATGTGCATCAGCTCATGGATTATTACCTTGTCCTGCTCATCTTTCTGCATTCTCTCAAATCTTTCCAGAAATTCTATTGCATAATATGCAGGCATACCCATAGCTTTCTGCATAAGCTTACCCACGGTATGGCAGCGCGCGATGGTTCTTTTTGTGCTGCTTCCACTACTACGATAGCATTTTACCCTCTGTAAGTCAATATGATGCATACCCAAGGTCTGCACTATCTCCGACATGCGCTGTTGGATATCTTCGGCAAATTCGTATTTCATGATAGTCTCTTTTTGTAGTGAGGGAATTGTAGATTAAAAGAATTGCGGTGGAGCCTGTACGAAAAGCTTATAAGAGTTTCGATAGTCAATTTTTTAATGGTAGGGTATAATGACATGAATGTGCGTTTACAACAGCGACTACGTTCTCTTAAGTTCCAGGAACAGACTTCTATCAGGCGAGCTAGAAAAAAAATAAAAGATTCTTTTAAGAAGTTGCGGGAAGGTGTTTACGAGCACCACTATACGCGAGTATCTGTAACTGCGCTCCATGAACTCTTCGATGATCATGAGCTACTTCGGGAGCGCATGCAAAAAGATGCTGAAATAATGTCAACTTTAGAGCGCAAGTGCATCACTACGTTTGTAGGATTTAAGCTCAAAGGAAATGCATCTCAGTACTATGTCCTTTCTCCTGCTACTATGAAGGGCCGCCAAAGCTGTGCTCTTTCACGCAATCTTGCAGCGCATATTCACACATCAATCAGCGCAACGCATACTGCTCTAAAATGTTCGGATCCTGATGAGATCATTTATCACTGCTTCCCACATCCCTTTTTATTTTACCAACTCAATGGGAGCGATAGGTATATTAAGAAATTTCATCCTTCTTTCATCAATCTTGTCACTGCATCACAACCACGCCAGTTTACATCCTATCACTTTGAGCATCGCATCGACATCCTGCCCCAAGAGGCACTTAACCGCCTTAAACATCGTGATTGGGATGAGCTTTTTAAGCTTGAAGAGCAACTTGTCAGTTGGAATACCAAGGGCAGAATAGGGATACCTTATCAAGAACTTGTCTCCGTCCTTAATATGGGTGAGATCACTATTAAGAGGCTCGTAACACAAAGAGATTTTGAGGCCGATGGCAAGGGATGTGTTTCGCTCCAATCTCTCTATGACTATTATGATATTGAACAGTATAAAATACGCGAAGAACTTTACAGAGTCAGAAATAAGCTTAATTTTAACGGCCAGGCTTTGGAAGAAAGAAGGCAAGAAGCACTTTTAAGGCTTGCAGGGAAAGAAAATTCCTTGAGTTTCAAGGATATTGCATATGTTCTTGGAATTTCTGTCATGAGCGCTAAAGAACTATCGAGAATCCAGAGCAGAAACAATGTCTGGAAAAACGTGAATTTCAAGAGAGGAAGAGGACACAAAGCGATGATTCCTTCAAATTATATCTCAAGCTATATCAATTCATATGATCCAACAAATCAAGGCTGGAGGAAACATGTTGATAGAGATGCTCAAGTTGTTGTTTGATTTATTTTATGTCAAGGATTTACATCCTTGATGACAAGAGCGACTGCAACAAACCTCGGTTTTCAATCCGAGGTGGTGTATCGTGCTTATGTCGGGAACCGATGAAAACCACACCTTTCAAGGTGTGGTGGTTCCCGAGCATCTCCAAAAACGAGCGACTGCAACAAACCTCGGTTTTCAATCCGAGGTGGCGCATCGTTTTTGTGATGATTTTGCAAATGCACCTTCCAGCGCATTGAGATGTCTAAAGAGATTTTTCATCTTATGCGTAGAGATTTTTACTGAATACGTGCGGAGACCGATATTGAATGCGCTTTCTTTGTTATCATAGACTCCTAGGTCTACAAGGATTTGAAGAGGGGTTTTGTGGCCGAATGGAGGGACTGCGCCAATCTCGCAACCTGTTTTTTCGATGACTTCTTGAGGTGTTGCCATTCTCATAGTTGAGCGTTGCCAATTGAGCGTTTGCTCGACTTTTTTGGTGTCGACTTTTTGATCTGCCGGAAGATTCACGATGATGAAGTCTTTGCCGTTGGTGAACAGGAGAGATTTAATGCCTTGCTTCAGCAAATCTCCTCTATTACGGGAAGCTTCTTCACTAGTGATTGCAGGCGCATGTTCCCGGTATTCAGGATTGAGATTGAGCTCTTGGAAGATGCTCTTGACGCGCTCGATTTCTTCCATTCCCATGAAGTTGGCAGTAAGTGCAAGTATATAAACTATTAACGCTATTTTTATAAAGGATATTGTAATTTTGAAAGAATGTCAGAAATTATTGTCTATGATTTTCCGCAGGACAAGGGAAGAGGTCCTCGCGTTACATTCCAAAATTGGATTCAGAAACTTCGAGAAGTCTATAGTCGATCGTATCCGAGAGTTGTTGCACAGGGAGAGTATCCTCTCATTGGAGTACGTGAGAAATTACGTGCAAGCAAGCGCATTTTCCGTGAGTTATGCGAGCGTAGATTACTTGAGATTGATTCTGAGAATTCACGTCCTACTCAAAAATGTGTGGCTCCAATCTCACTTGCACGCACAATCAGTGCTGTATTCAAAAGACCTCTTGAAGAGATACTTATTGATAGTGTACAGTATAGTGTTGAATCAAATCAGACTCCTGAAGAGCATGTAAAATTACTTTGGAATGCTTATGGAGGAGAACGTTGGTTCGAGTGGTATCGTATGCATGCGCGTGAAAAATTTTCCGGTTTTTCCCCCTTACGTTCTTGGCAAGTGATATCCACAGGAATGCTATCTGGAATACTAAAAGTGAGCCAAGCAACAGTCCGCGAAATTATGGATCACGGTTTTATCGTCCCTCATTCAGGTCACTTTGTGCTAAGAAGTTTGCATAATCGAGTTCATGTAAAAGCCTTAGCGCAATTTGTCTCATTACTGACAGATAAACGTGTACAACAATTGTATATAGAAGCCGATCATGATTCTTATTTTCAAGATGTTATTGCAGGATTTATCAATCGTCGCGTTCTTCCTTATTTGAAGAAAAGAGAACTTTCTCATAAAAGATTATATACGTTATCTGAACTGCATGAAAAGCTTGGTGTGAGGGAAAATACTCTTCGCTCCTATATCTTCACGACTAAAAATTTACCGTATTCTCGCGTGCAGGATGGTCGACGTAAACGCGTTGCTGTACAAGGAATTGATATTGTCCTCCATCAATTGAAGGGAGAGCGAAAGAAACACTATACGGGGCGTGAAGTTACTGACCTTTTAGGGCTAGCAGAATCTCATCTTGAACGCTTACGCCTTCCTCCAGAACGCAATGGGGGATACGGCACGCAACAATGGATCTATCCATTGTATGATACTATTGCAGCTGAAGCGCGTAAGCGTTTTATTTGATGTTCTCTTCAGAATAAGTTGGATGATCATTTCGTAAGAATTTCCAAACCATCGCCGCTTTTTAGGAGATGGTCTTTTCCTACGGCGTGTTTTGTTCTGATGTCTATGGCTTTGACAAAATTCTTGCCTATGTCTGTATGAAGACGATATGCAAAATCAAGAGCAGTTGTCCCTGGAGGCATGAGGAAACAGTCTGGGAGGATGTTACCCTTGCTGTCACTTAGCTTTGCTCCTGCGGGATATATGGCTACATATTTCATCATCTCAAAGACTACATGATTGAGGACATCCTGAATGCCAGTACTACCAAATTCATTTATTGTTTTCTGGATTTGTTCAAGTGCCGCTTTTTGCTTGTCGTTGAGATCTTTTGTAATTTTGAAAGACTTCTCACCTGGAATATATGAGATGAGACCTGCTTTATCTGCTTGTCTAAGAGAGAGCTCTCCGTCTGCAAAACATGGGATAATTGGATAGTCAAACATTGATTTGATTTTTTCATAATTGGTTTTACCATTTGGCCTGTCGATCTTATTTGATGCCAAGATCATCGGCTTCGTAGTCTTTCTTAGTAAGTTGGCGAAATTCTCTAATTGCTGCTCTGTCCATTTCGTAGGATGATCAGGGTCAAGACCTGACTTCAATACTACGTGCCTGACATCGTCTTCTGTGACCTTCAGGCCTGAGAATTGCTTTGAGACTGAATCTTCAAATTTTTTCTTTTGCATCTCTACAGTCCTTGCGAAACCAGCCCATACTTTCTTGAGGATGCCGAGGTACCAGAGGTCAAGTTCTTTCTCTATTATCTTGATGTCTTTAGATGGGTCGTAGTTCTCTGCCGGCTTGCCTTCTCCATCTGTTTCTCCTGAAAGGTCTATGACATGTATGAATGCGTCTGCTGCGGATAGGTCATTCAGGAACTCATTACCAAGACCTTTACCCTGGCTTGCACCTTTCACAAGCCCAGCTACATCCATGAGCTCGAATGGGACAAATCTCCACCCTTCTTTTACATATCCTTCTCGAGGATTGCTGACTTTTCCAAATTCTTTTGCAAGGTCTGGTATCCTGACATATGCTATGCCGTGATTGGCCTTTATCGTCGCGAAAGGATAATTTGCTATAAGAACATCTATAAGAGTCGCTGCTTTGAAGAACGTGCTTTTTCCCGCGTTTGGGCGCCCGAGGATTCCGATGAGCATGAAGATGCAGGGAGAGGAGAGAATTTAAAAGTTCCTACTAATCAAATTCTTCGCACTATAACCTAGAGCATGTGATATCAAGGAACTTGAAGCAAAAAGCATCTCATAAGGAATCTAAGATTCTTGACTGTCATCTAGGCTTCACATCCTCGAAAATAAATCTGCTTATAGTTTAAAGTTTTTTTTAATACATATGATTTCAGATTGTGCAAAGATTTTAGATAAAATCGCTTCAATATTTTAAAATGATTAGATGCCGCTCTAGGGGATGCTCAAGGCATACGATGATACTTCTCATGCAAAGATCTCTTTTCATCCAGATATGCGCTGGCGAAGAACATTATTGCTAGAAAGAGAGCAAAGTGGCAAAGTACCGAAGGGAACATAATTCCTAATGATGGGAAGATGATTATTAGTATGAACGTGGGAATTGTCATGAGCATTATGCCTATCATTTCACTAATATCTATCTTTTTTTCTATCTTAGTCTTTGCTCTTTTATAGGCTTGAGCAAGTATTAAGAAGGCGAGAATGATGAAGACTGCGTAATACATTTCATAAGGGATTGCCAAATAGGGATTCAGAGAGAGTATAGTTGTTGCCTGCACGAAGAAAGTCATGCATTGCCCAAAATGTACGAAGTCATTCTGGAAAATTGCGAGCAAAGAGTAGATTGAAGGCACGGCATACAGGAGCAGGGTATTTTTCTTTATTTTGAAATAGCTTAGTACACTATGCAGGCCAATGGCTGGTAGGAAAGAGTAACTAATAAATCCGATTTTGACCCAGATCAGATTTCCTGTAGTGCATAGCATAAATTCGCTGAATTGATAAAGGCCCAAGAGTATAAAGAGAACTACAAAGAATTTTGCAAGCTTAGACTTTCTAAAGGATGCAAACATGATAAGTGCCAGCATCCATTCAACAATTGCTGTTAAAAGAGAAACAGATGGTGTGAAACACATATAAATAGTTGTTGTCTGATGTACTTAAACATTTTGACAAAAGTTATAAACGACAAAGGCTAATAAGATTATATGGATAGGAAAAGATATCTTTTTTGGGCAGAAGTTGTGGAGAAGGCACATATTTTAGTTATGATTTTATACATCTTGTCGGTCGCTGCCCTTATTTTTGGAGGATTCAGGATAATGGGTGCAAGTTATATCATCTTTGTATGGCTTGTAGAGGCAGCCTATGGAGGGAAATGCCCTTTGACAGTACAAGAGAAAAAGTTAAGGAGATTTGCTGGCCAGAAAGTAGGGAGGCATCAGTTCTTGTCCACTTTATTTTTGGTTAATACTCCGTGGTCTTGCCACGGGGATAAAGCGTCCAGCAAAAATATAAACGCTTAGAACTTCGCTGATGCATGGAAGAAAACGAGTTAAATAAGTCTGCCCACAAGGTGTTCAGGATAAAATATCACTTTGT
>VGKP01000002.1 GCA_016866975.1 Candidatus Pacearchaeota archaeon | reverse complement strand
TTCCATTATTTCTCCGCGCGAAGCGCGTTGTCGCGCTCACGAAAGGTTTATTTAGAGTCAGAAAGTTATCACTATATTGGGTGTACAGTGAGCTAACATCTAGCTCATTGTATCCATATTTTCTTTATAATAAGTATCTAGCGTTTCTTCGCCACTCCAGCCTAAAGGCTGGTAGATTTCTTCTCAATTAATAATTCATCTAAATTAATGCCCGTCTTATCTGAAAAAAGGCGCATTTTTCTAGCGAAACGTTGGTCAGAATCCTGCATCAGACGCTTTGCCTGATCAGGTTTTAAAAAGATAGTTTTTGATGCTTCTGCAATATCTTCCAATATGTCAGTAGAGCCATATGCACTGAAAACACCATATTTGGGGGCAGAGGTCTTTTCAAAAAGTATATTATATTCTGCAGAGAGAAGGTTGTATTCTTCAGCTGTTTGATTGAAAGACGCGACTGCTGCGTTGTAGGGTCCAATAGTGCCTTTTGCTTTCTCTAACTCTTTTCTTTTAGATTCTAATTTTGGCATTAACGCCGTAGCTTGTTTGCTTACTTGCAATAGCCTGTCTAAATCTTCCCCTCTCCAATTCATAGAATCATGAGTATGCCCAGTGCTATACTCAAATTTCGCAATGGCTTGCCATTCATCCAAAAATGCTTTTAAATTTTCCCGAGATAATGAGTGTGTCCAGGCATGAGCAACTTCATGGTAAAAAGTGCCTTTTTCAATTCCATCTTTATCATAAATAGCCACTCTTCCATTTGTCGCCCTTCCTCCGACATCTATAATTCCCGCGCTCTTTTCCGCATCCCTGCTATCTATGCGTAGGTCAACAATAGCTCTTTTAATAGATAGAGGCAGTTTTAATAGTGCATGCTCAAGTTCAGATACAACATTTGTGTTCATCTGTGTTAAATAGAGTGGGAAACCGTATTTCTGCTCTGAACCTTGCACCTTGGAATAACCTTTCCTTCCATATTCTGCTTCATGATTCACAACGCCAAGCATGGAGGAATCACGGTCTGATTCAGCAAAGGAACTTCCTAAGAACAACATTGAGGCCAGTACTCCTGATTGAAACATTCTTTTATACATCATTTTGCCTGTAAAAACATCTATTTAAATCTTTCTAATAATAACTACTATCTAGTTACACTAAAATGCCAGAGTGATACTATTTTACTGAGAATTGGTCCAATGCGCAAAGACTTAAAACTTCTCTTTTCTTCAAAATCCCATGGGATTTTGGGGAGTAGTTGATGATGTGGTTGCAAATGCAGATATTCTGGTTATAGTCGGAGATGCAAGAATGCCTGAGATATCTATAAACAGTGAGCTTGAGAGAAAGGCCAAGAAGCATGGGAAAGAAGTAGTTATTGTGTTCACGAAGAAAGACCTTGCTACATCTGAGAGGCTTGAGAAAGCAAAGAAAAACTTCCCTGAAGCATTTTTTGTCTCTGGAACTCAAAATGAAGGAGTATCTGAATTAAGAATGCATCTTCAAATTACGGCAAAGAAGATGAAGATAGATGAGCCAAGGATTGGAGTTGTAGGATACCCAAATATAGGTAAGAGTGCTCTCCTTAATGCCCTTGCAAGAAGGGCAAGAGCTTTAGTGGCCGATAAACCAGGTACTACAAGAGGAGTCCAATGGATAAAAGCAGGAAACTTAAGGATATTAGATACGCCTGGAGTCATCCCGTATGATGACAGATCGACTAAATTAGTATTGCTTGGTTCAAAACATCCAGATGGTATATCTGAACCTGAAAAGATAGCTTATGAGATAGTCACAATGGCCAAACAAAGCCCTGGAGCATTGAAAGAGTGTTATGGGATAGAATCTACTCTCCTTAAAGATGAACAGACACTAGTGGAAGAGATAGGCAAGAAAAGAGGTTTTCTCAAAAAAGGCGGGATAGTAGATGAGAAAAAAACTTGCATACAAATAATAAGGGATTGGCAGAAAGGGAAGTTGAAGATATAGTTATCAATTATATTTCTTTTTTAATTTGGTAGATTCCTTATTAGAGAAGTCTTCAATAATTTTCTATGGTTTTCTGAAGGCCATACCTGCTAGTCCAGCCAATACGTAATCCTTGCTCATTGAAGGCTTATTGGGGTCGCACCCTACATGCCAAAGTATAGCCTGCTCTTTGTCTGAATAAGAGCGATGTCTTCCTGTAGATGAGTCAATCCTGTTTGTCTTTAGATACTCAAATAGTTCAGGATCAGCCTTGTGCTTCAGAACAAAAGGCAAGATATATTCTATGTAAAGTCCTGTCATCTCGCGCTCTATTGGTTTCTCAGAGCTTTGAGAGGCCACTTCCTGATAAAGTGAATTTGATGCCATCTGTTGCTCTATAGCTTGAGAAGGCCTTGATTGAAGACGTGAATGCGTCCTTGCTCCTGCACCTGCCAGTAATCCTAAACCTAATATTCCCATACATATATTTGCCAGCATCTTTTTCATGAAATACTAATGTATTACATCTATTTAAATGTTCCTATATGTTACTCTCTGTAAGTAACTACATCCAAAGCACGATGTGCCACCACACTCTGAGGAGTGTGGTTTGTTGCAGGCACTCGTGCCATCAAGGATGTAAATCCTTGACTGCCATCAAGAATCGAAGATTCTTGAGGTTTGGATGCTCAAGGAACAACTCCAGCTTAAAAGCTGGAGTTTTAGTCAAGTTCCTTGACATGAGAAAGGCTTAAATAGGAACTCTTTACCCTCTACATTATTAATTATAATTGTAGAGGGTAAGATTTAAATACACTTCTTACTCCTAGAATCTATGGTTTATATATACAAGAAGCCGATTGGTAATGGGAACTATTATTATTTGAGAGCTTCAGAAAGGAAAAAAGGTAAAATCCTAGCGAAAGACATTGCCTACTTGGGAAGCTCGATCGAAGAAGTAAAATCAAATCTAGAAAAACTGCCCAAGCTTAAGGACCAGATTAGAAAATCTTACAAGAAGATTCATTCCTTTCTCGAATCAAACCATTTTCTTGAAAAAGCACAAGCTTTGAAGCTCAAGCAAGACTCTTTTCTGAAGGGCAAGACTGAAGAAGTAGAAGCCTGTAGGTTACATTACTATGATGTTTTCAACAGATTGGATGGCTTGACAAAGAAGGATGCGTTCAAAACTTATGTCATTGAGTTTGCTTACAATACTGCCTCCATAGAAGGAAACACCATCAATCTTGATGAAGCAAGAGATCTCTTGAATGAAGGAATCACTCCTAAGGGAAAGACTCTAAGGGAAATCTATGACTTGCAGAATACTGAAAAGGTGTTTTTTGAACTCTTGAGTTCTCCAAATAAAGAAATTACACACGAACTGATAATTTCTATTCATGATAAGCTCCTTGAGAATATTGATGAGAGAAGAGGGTATAGAACTACAGATATTCTGGTAATGAGGAGCAATTTTGATGCGACTCCTGGAAAGTATGTCAAAACAGATATGGATTTGCTGTTGAAGTGGTACTATGGACATAAGAATAAGCTGCGTCCTCTGGTTTTAGCTAGTGTTTTTCATCATAAATTTGAGAAGATACATCCATTCATGGATGGAAACGGCAGAACAGGAAGAATGATCATGAATTACATTCTTATCAAAAGTAATTGGCCACCAACAATCATTCACAAGAAGAACAGAAATGAATACCTGGATGCAATGCGGGAAGCCGATCTCTCAGATACTTGGAAATTAGATGGAAAACACTATGCTTCGCTGATTTCTTACGGAACAGATGAATTTATTGATACCTATTGGAGTATCTTTCTCTAATCGATCAGTTACCTTCAAGTGGTTGATCATCCTTATGTCGGGAAGTCTCAAGACCTCAATAATGGATGAGCCTACAATCTATCTTGATACAGTGAATAAATTCAGATTCCAAAGAAAAATTGCAGAGAAAATAGAACGGTACACTGAGAGATTACAGGTTTTTATCGCATCGAATGATTATGCCTTAATTGAAGGTCTTCAAGGAAATTGCGTTTATATCAATACTTATGAAGAACCTGCCGTTTCTTCGAGAGTTTTCGACATACAAAAATACTTGTCTATGCCTATTTCAAAAGTAGATTAATTTTGCATGTACCCTTTCTGTCTACACAAAAATCTCCCAGATATACCCCAGTACGCTAGGTTACGGCGTGGGCTTCAGCATCTTTGATATTTATTTTATACCTTAAAGAAATACTTATAAACGGAAATTACATTGAATAATTGATGAAAAAAGTCGTGGGAATAGTTGCTTTGGTAGTGGCTCTGCTTCTTATAATATCATTTCTTCCTAAATCAGAGAAGACAGGCCTCGCCGTAAGTTCAGGGACAGGGACAATGTCTAACCCAGTCAAGGCTGGAGCATGTGGACAAGCCCCTTTCAGTGATGATCCTAGGGCGCAGAAGTGCGGAAAAGGCTGCTGTTTTTCTGGTCAATCATGTTATAAAGAAAAAGTATGTTGTAATGCGGATGAAGATGGAGATAGCTTGCCTGGAATTGTTTATTACTGCAAGAAGAAATGCGATGCCTCTAAAGGTCAGATGCAATGTGGAGAAATCTGCTGTGACAAGAATAAGAAAGAAGTTTGCAAAGTGCAAGGTCTCGGAGATAAAGAGCATGGCGTCTGTCTTACGGCAAAGCAAGCAGAACAAGGTTGTAATGTTGCAGCAAGAGAAAGTGCTTGTCCTCCAAAAGGCGAGACAATAGAATGTTGTACAGCAAACCAGGAATGTAAATTTAAAAAGATGGGTCTACCTGGAACTCCGGGTTTCCTCAAAAAAACAATTTGGGGATGCAGTGTAATCCCTGAGAAAGGCTGTGGTTCAGATGTTCTTTGCCAGGGAACTGGAGATGAATTCAATGAATATGCAATATGTTGTAAGAATGGAGATGTATGTGCAAAACATCCAAACGGACAACCTTACTGTCGTGGACAAAATAAAGTGACTACAAGCAGTGGCTCTGGATCTGGCGATGGATTTTTCTGCCAAGTATTTGGCTGGTGCTAGATGATAGTGCCAGATCATATAGAGGGCTATTGGAACAAACTTGATATAAAGATAAGAAATTGGATAAGTGAAAAAATAGTCATTTGGGCAAGCTTTATAGTTGTATATATTTCTATATTATATCTTTTCTTGCCAATACTTCTTGACAACGCCATGCTTATGTGGGACCATGCAGGCCTTTATTTCTCAGTATGGTTTGAGAAAGAATATGTCTTTCCTGGATTCTTCAGTTGGAACCCATTCTTTTATACAGGTTATGCACATAACCAGTTCTATCCTCCACTTTATACTTATCTTGCCTCTGCATTGTCTTACATCTTGCCTATCACCTGGTCTTTGAGAATATTATTTACATTGACTTATGTATTGATGCCCTTATCTTTCTATGTACTTGCAAGGTCATTAAAATTTTCAAAAGAGAA
Organism: Candidatus Pacearchaeota archaeon; assembly: GCA_016866975.1. GTDB lineage: Archaea > Nanobdellota > Nanobdellia > Pacearchaeales > GW2011-AR1 > VGKP01. The sequence continues at coordinate 91,487 of VGKP01000002.1, read as the reverse complement.
GGCTGCCATAGCCATGCTTCTCATGTATTCTTCATTATTCCTCTTTCCTACTACATATTATGGGGGAAATCTTTCTTCAAGTATAAACATTGGATTGATAACGCATGCGTTCGGCATGATGCTTTTCTTTTTCTACTTTGCGTCATTGATAAAAGCAAGAGAAAGTGGTAAATTTATACTTCCCACTATATTATTCTCTGCAATAATATTAAGCCATCTAGTCGCAGCAATTGTTGCAGGATTCCTCCTTTTATCTTTCACCCTACTTTACTGGAAAGAGGGAAAATTCAGAACATTCCTGTTCAAACATGCAGGACTTTCTTTTCTCCTTACAGCTTTCTGGACAATCCCTTTCATACTCAAAAAGTCATATATGTCTATAATATATCTAGCGAACAATGGGGAGATAGGGTTGCTTGCATTCATATCAATTTTGTATGCAGTTTATGTAATAAATGCCAAAGAAAGAGAGTCAATGTATCCTTTAGCGCTCTGCCTTCTATTTGTCGTTGCGCTTGCAATAATAGGAATTGCTTTTTCAGGAATAAATTTCCATTTCTATAGATTAATGTATTTCATATTGCTTCTTCTGCCTCTTGCCCTGCTATCATTGTACCGAAAATCAATCGTCATCAGCATATTCATATTAGTTGCAAGCTTGTTCCTGATATTAAATCCAGGAAATCTGAATCTTGAGGGCCCTAATCAAATGAATTTAACTCCCATCTCAATACCGATAGACGGGAGAGTATTTGTTGTCGCATCGTATGATGAAGAGACCGCGCCTCATGTCCTGCAACATATGCTTCCATTAGAGAACAAGTTCTTCAGCGTTAAAGGATTATATGTTGAATCTACACGGACTGGAGAATATATTCTTAACCTAGAGAAAGAAATCGATCAGAAATCCTTGACATGGGGAGCATGGATTTATTCCGAATACCCGCCGAATAACCTCTCCCTGATAAGTGAAATATTGCCGTACCAGCTAAACCATTTCAATATTAATTATGCGATTATATCTGATGATAAAGCAAGGAAAGAGTGGATTCGCATACATGATGTTACTAAGTACAGCAAATATGGAAGGACAGTAAATTATTCATTATACAAGATAGGAGACTCTAGATTGATAGAGATTGTTGACAGGAAATTAAGGGAAGTATCTCCTCTGAGCTGGAAAGAACTAAACCTTCAATGGTTATTCTCAGAAGGAATAAAAGAAGAATTACTTGTAGATGAAGCCGGTCCACAATATGAAAAATCGCAAAACACTTCTCTTGAGATTACAGAAGTCAGTAAGCTGCAAGACAATATTAAATTCAATGTAAATTCTGCAATTGAAGTGCCAGTACTTGTAAAAATATCATATTTCCCTAATTGGAAAGCTTACCAGGATGGAAGAGAGATCAAGATATATCGGGCCTCTCCTGATTTCATGCTCGTATATGCAAAAGGTATTGTAGAGTTTAAATATGAAGAGACATCGATGGACAAGTTAAGTAAATGGATGTCTATAATCGGCATGATTATCCTGATCACATTAATTGCTATTGTCTCTAGAAAGAAGTTTGCCTAAGGGTTCATCTTTATCTTCTCAATCTCTTCTTTGAAAGTCTTGGCCTTGTCTTCTCCTATTATCTCAAAATAAGTCTTGACATTTGAATAAATGGCTTCTCCCAGACTGTTCTTTTCCTTGATTAGTTTTGCGATGTCAGACTCCTGCAGAGATGTCTTTGAAAGCATCCTCCAGCCTTTGATAGGCTCTATCTGCACTAGATTATCATATGCGAGAGTATGAAGTATACAGTCTACATCAAGAAGGTCATCATATGATAATTCGTCTAGCAAAATCTTTGACTTTTTGACATCCAACCTAGTATAATCTTTTATTACAAGCAAAGTCTCTTTCTCTACACCTATGTTCAATTCTCTAAGTCTTGCCTTCAACAATGTCCCTTCACTACCCAGCTCCATAATAAACTTCTTAAGATCCTCGGTGATTTTCTGTATCATCTTTCCTTTCTGAATTACATGGACTGCCCCGCCTAAACTGGGATAATTCTTAAGTTCTAGTTTATTGAGTTTTGTCACATGATCGTCATAAGAGTCTCTTTGTTTCTCGAGGAGCTGTATATACTCATTAGCTTTTCTAAGTATTATGTCTGTACCCTTGAGAGTATGCCTTATATTCTTATAGTAGACAGTAGAATCGTGTCTTCTCTCGGATATGGCTATGACCAAGCAACCCGTCTGCTTAGCAGTCCTCTCTGCAGCCTTATGCCTCGTGCCAGTCTCAGAAGTAGATATCTTGCTGTCAGGAGTGAGAAGGACATTAGCATACTCTATCCTCTTGATATCGTTTGAAAGTATTATGGCGCCATCCATTTTTGTCAACTCCATAAGCCTCTGTGGAGTAAACCTGCAATTCACTCTGAACCCTCCATCAATAAGAGACAAAATGTGATCATTTGCTATCACTATAAGGGCTCCCTTGCTTGCCTTTATTGTGGAGTCTATTGCAGCCCTAAGGTTTGTACCGGGAGCAACTGTCTTCAAGATGGAGAAAAATTCCTCCTCACTTGCCTTGCCCACTGTATTGACTAAAGGTATTATTGTCCTTTGTATCTCTTTCTTTTCTTCTTCCATATTCACCTTTTTTATATAAATTTTAACCTATTAATAGGCACAACTATTTAAGCCTATTCCCATTTTTTACCGTCGGAAAATCGACGGTAAAATTAAACTTAGGCAAGAAAGTGTTTTTTTGAAGACAGCTTTATTACGCTTTCCTGCAAGAGTATAACTAATATTATTTAGAAATAATCCCTTAACCTATCTCTCCAGGTATGCCTTCTACGCTGCGCGAGTGCATTGACTCCCAGAGCTACAAGAGCTCCAACTGCAGCAGCAATGGCAACTGAGGTCAAGGGGTGTTGCTTTATCATCTTCTCAGTCGTATCCTTGTATTCCTCAACTTTTTCCCGGGTTGTCTCTAGCGCTTCTTTTGCATCCCTTGCGAGATTCCTTGCGCGAGATAATATTTTTCGTGCCATAATTCCTCCGTTATCTTTGTATCCTCATCAGTAATCCGATGAGCATGACTATAATGCCTACAATCAAGAAAGATAGAGTAAATGATATGCTAAGGTATTCGACAAAGAAAAATATGGCGGCGATTGAAAGGAAAACCAGAGCTACTGCCAGTATAAACATTGAAACAGCTTGCCTGATAGCCTGCCTTACCGCCCTTCTTGCAGCATTTGCCACGACCTCTATGAACTCGTGCTCTGCGTATTTCAAGGCCTTTCTAACTTTTCCCTCAAAGAAATCTCGTATGTAATCCATTATCATGTATTTCCCATAGCCTTTTAATATAAAAATATATTCTGTTCGGAATAGTGGTAAAAAATATACTTTTCTTCGATAATAAAGATTTATAGTTTTAAGTATTTACTATAAAATTCCCTATTTTAAATCCGAAGAAGTTTTATTTTCGCCGCGTCATCAGTTTATTGAATTTATCTTTATATTTCCTTTTTATAGCAGATGGCAAATATTTGTAATATATTCTTTGAATTTCTTTTGGTTGTTTGAAGAAATCGCCAGGAATCTTTTTCCTACAATTTTTGCTTTCACACTTGCAATCTATAACCCATAAAGTTTTACCAAATTGATCCATTGCCCCGATTCCATAATCATGGGTGAGTTCCTCACCTTTCTTGATATCACGCAAGGCAATGAAATTGCTTTTGGCAATGGATTCATGTTTAACCACAATATTTGGATTGCAAGAATGATTCATGTAAGAGTATGGGTGGAAGCTAAGCACATATCTGCCACGGCCGATGTAATCAGCATGATCATTGTTTGGCATTTTAGCGATTTTTTCAGGAGTATAATTATTATATAAATCTTTCTATCATATCATCTTCCTTCTCAGCAGATTTGCATTGGAGACTACGCTTATTGAAGATAACGCCATCGCTATCTCGGCTATGATAGGATGAAGTAAACCAGCTACCGCCAGAGGTATTGCTACAGTATTGTATGCAAATGCCCAAAAAAGATTTTGTTTGATTTTGACGAAAATGGCTTTGGAAAGAGCAATGGACTGCACGGCACCCATGAGGGATCCTCGCGCCAGGACAATATCTCCTGCTTCAATTGCAATGTCTGTTCCAGTACCCATAGCAATTCCGACATTGCTTTGCTTCAGTGCTGGTGCATCGTTAATACCATCTCCGATGAATGCAACCATTCCGTGCTTTTGAAGTTCTTCGACTTTTTTTGCTTTTTCTTCTGGCAAGACATTTGCGATAACTTCAGTTATTCCTGCCTGACGAGCTATAGCTCTGGCAGTCTTCTCATTATCCCCAGTAATCATTACGGTCCTATAACCTTGCTGATGGAGAAAGTTTATGGCCTGTTGTGAATCTTCTTTGATTGCATCTGCTACTGCAATTGCTCCGAGCACTTTCTTGTCCCTTGCAACAATTAAAGTAGTCTTTCCCTCACCCTCGCAAATTTCTAGGAAAGGAATAATCTTGGAAATATTAATTTTCCTCTCTTTCATCAATAATCTATTGCCTATTACAATAGCATTTCTCCCTATTTTTCCCTCTACACCTCGCCCGCGCAATATCTTAAAGGAAGTAACGTTTGCAAACCTCCTAAGAGCAGCCCTATTAACAATTGCCCTGGCTATCGGATGTTCGCTGAGGTGTTCCAGAGAAGCTGCAATTTCCAGCAATGATTTCTCAGAGATGAAACTTTTAATATTTGTCACCTGAGGTTTTCCCTGAGTAATTGTCCCTGTCTTGTCAAAGATGATCGTCTTGACTTCTTTCATTGTTTGTATTGCTTCTCCTTTTCTAAACAAAATACCTCTCTTTGCACCCATACCTGAACCTACCATCAACGCTGTAGGGGTTGCAAGCCCGAGAGCGCACGGGCATGCAATAACAAGAACAGAAACTCCAACGCCAATTGCCCTGCTGAGGTCTCCTGAGAGCAACCACCAATTCAGGAATGTCAAGACAGCAAGGGCCAAAATAATTGGGACAAAAACGGAAGTAATCTTATCTGCCAGTTTCTGAATAGGCACTTTTGTTCCTTGCGCTTCTTCCACGAGTTGAATGATATGCGCAAGAAATGTCTCGCTTCCCACTTTCGTAACTTTTACTACGAGAGTTCCATCCTGATTAATGGTTGCCCCGATTACTGTATGCCCTTTCATCTTATCAATAGGCAGACTTTCTCCAGTCACCATGGACTCATCTACGCTGCTTTCTCCTTTGACTACAATGCCGTCTGTGGGTATTTTCTCTCCTGGTTTTATAAGCATGAGGTCTCCCACTTTTACTTCTTCAATAGGAATTTCCACTTCCTTATTGCCCCGGAGAATAGTACATTTCTTTGCTCCCAACTCTAAGAGTTTCCTGATTTCCTGGGATGCCCTTCCACGCGCTTTCGCCTCAACATACTTTCCAGTGGTAAAGAAAGCCATTATCATTGCTGCAACACCTGAATAATCCTGGACTAATCCTGAAAATGAAAATAACCCAGTAACGTAAGCTATGATCGTACCCAGAGCAATAAGGGAATCCATATTAAAATATGCTGTAAATAATCCGCGCAACCCACCTCTGATTGTTTCCCAACCGAAAATGAAAACCACTGGGAATCCTAGGGCTAAAATCACTATGACTGAATAAGGCATATCAATCAGAACTATATCAAATATCCTTTCAAAAATCATTAGAGCGGCAATAGGGATGGTAAATATCCAGGATAGAATCAATCTCCACTTCCAGCTTCTTATCTCGCTATCCTCGGGTGGCGATACAGGATCATGTTCGCCACGACTTTTCATTCTACCCTCGTGACGCGATAGCCCGTCCTAGCAACTGCCTTTTCAAGCTCTTCTTTTGTTACTGTGTCTTCTGCTTCCACCATTGCCTTCTTCAGCATAAGGCTTACTGATGCTTCCTTTACTCCAGAGACCTTCTTCAAACTTCTTTCTATATTACTGGCGCAACTTGCACAGTGCATCCCTTCAATCAATATCTTGACTTTTTTCATCTTCTCCTCCCTTTGTCCTGAAAATTGCTGATTGCCGATATCATTCTACCACCAATGTCCCTGTACCCATGCCCATGCTGCATGCGAAAGTAAAGATGCCCTCTTGATTTGGAGTGAATTCTACTGTATCCTGCGGAGTCTTAAGATATTTTTTGACTCCTAACGAGCGTATAGTGAAATCCCTGAAACATCCTCTAACACTTGAGTCTAAGCTGATGCTAACAGGTGTACCTGCCTTTACAGTTACAGTATTAGGATAGTAGTTATAATTCTTAATCCCTATAACAATATTTTGGACATCCCCAGACACAGGTCCTATATCTCCAGCATTTCCTGAAAGATTAGAATAATCGTTATTCTTTGAAGTAACTATATATGCAGCAATGGCTATCAATGCCAGGATCCCGAGCAAATATAGTGTAGACTTTTGCATCTTCATTGGAATAGAGGGCTCCTTGGCCCAAATACCATGAGCCAGATAGTCACTACAGTAAGGACAAAGCTCCATACGATAGTGTATGAATGATCTTCTCTCTGTTTCCTCTCAAGTTGTCTTGACTCTCCATAAATCATTAAATTCAATCCAAATACTATCCCTGCACATGCCACTAATGCTATGACTGCCATGACTATAAGATTGTCATTTAGGAGCATAACTGCGGTCATTGCCCCCATCAGACCTCCCATAAATCCTGCCATCGCGCCTTCAAGCTTACCCATTATGCCGCAGCACCTACCTGTTGTGACTCCAAAGAATATCCCTATAGACATCCCCAACACACTTCCCCAGAACATCCCATTTGTAGATCCAGCATAAAATCCTGGTAGAAATCCTGCTATCATACCTATTGTCATACCGACCATCATACCTGACATGCATGGAAATTCTTTATATGCCCTTACATGCCTTATTGAAGGAAGAACAATGGCATAACTTGCTATTGATAATAATAGAGGATACCCATATTTAGTTATGAAACCATCTACATGTTGCAGTCTCAGGTAATAAAGTACTCCTGCAACTGTCAGAGAAGTGACAAGAGAAACAAAAATTGTTTTAAGCAAGTCCTCCTTGACTTCCTCCTTTGTAAATGCGCTTAAGATCTTATCTGACATGACATCATTAAAATAAAGTATTATAAAAATGCTTTTGTGAAACTAGTTTCAAGATCGAGTTCACAAGATTTATTAAGGAAAATATCTTCGACAGAAAATGGAAAACAAAAATGTAGGTTATCTTCTCCTTGGCATATCTGCAGTAGTTGTCGGAATCGTATTCATGTTTCAGAATACCCTTAAAGGAATGGTAAAATCGAGCTGTACCATAGCACATGGAGGAGACTATTGCCCGATGTATGCCACAATAGACCAACAGACTTATCTTGCACTGGGAATTGTCGCAATATTAATATTGGTAGGTTTTGTCCTTGTATTATCAAAACCTGAGGAAAAAGTCATAGTCAAAACAAGAACAGTTGAGAGGAAAGCTGAGAAGAAAGACAAAGATACAAGAGGATTGACTGCCGAAGAAAAGAAAGTGCTATCCATAATCCAATCCAACAAGACAATCTTCCAGGCAGATATAATAGAAAAAACAGGATTCGGCAAGGCAAAGATGACACGCATTCTTGATCGCCTTGAAGGGAGAGGATTTATTGAGCGTAAGAGGCGCGGAATGACAAATGTTGTTGTATTGTTAGAATAGGAAAGCTTTTTAAATAAATTGTCTTAGATTTTTTATGCAAAATTATACCTATATGAGGCACAGTATTGGGACATCCTACCAATATATTGAACTGGCAGGAATGACAGAAGAGCAACGCCAGAATCTATCAACTTTCTTGACAACCTTTTATACTATAACTCAGAAGGAGTGGAAGCCACTTAATTGCGCCAATATTCCTCAACTTGCTGGAACAGCAAATAATATATTACGAGGATTAAACCTCAAGGGAATAGGTGACTTTATGGCTATGCATTGGAATCAAAGGCATTATTTTCTTGAATCTCAGTTGGATGACAAAAGAGTATTCATTTGTGACCCTACTGGAGTTCCCTCAGACTTTACCCGTTCAAAGGAAAAGATATTTCCTTATTTTGGACTTCTTGAATCGGCAACAAACAATCATAGGATTGTCTATGACCAAAGACAACTAGTCCCTTAATGGGCACTCTCCACTAATGCCTACCTAAATTTTTAGGGCTAAAGTTTATATATCCAACCCCATCTGATTTCTCATGCAGAAAATAAGAAAAAACATATGCAATGCAGTATTGGCCATAGGCCTAGCGGCAGGCTGCGTAGTTTCTCAGTCAGAGGATGAAGCCTACAGCCAGTGGAAGAAGCAAGTTGCCAGGACAGAAGAAATCAGAAAATCTCATCCAGAAATGCTTGAATCACTTGAAGGCAAACTATTTGATGCCGCCTCCAAAACAAACGAGACTGCAATAGGGAAGAAATTTCCAGATTACCCTCATGCCAAGATATCTGACCTCGCAGACATGTTCAAGACATGCGGCCATTATGCCATGTCTGCGACAGAAATAAGCGATACTCTCTCATTGGAATCAAGGAACAGCAATCCAGTCCAACGCATAATAAAACTGACTGAGCAACTCCTAGATAACGAGACGTACATAAACCTTTTACATAAGGATTTTGGTTTCAATGATATTGACTGTAAAGCTCATGCAGTCACCTCTACTGCAGTAGCACTCAAGATAATGAAGAACTCAACTAATGCTCCTGCTTACTTGGAGCTTATAACTGGCATTGCATATCATGAAGTGGCTACAAACGGAATGGGGCATATGTGGATGAAGGCGGGGGAAAATCTGATTGACAGCGCAATCACATACGGAAATCCAAAATATGTTCCTCTTGTGGGCGTAAAGATGTGGCTTAAAAACTCTATTCCAAATAAAGAAAAAACACAAGTCGTACTTACTCCTCAACTGTATTGCATAACTCCCGACATGAAGATAGATAAGGAATAATTTACCTTGCAATCCCTGCATTTTTCCTTTCTATCTGTATAAGCGCAAATAACAAGCAATTACAAGATAAAGATTGATATGTTAAATATTATGTTATGAATTTTAGCTCTCTGAAGAGTATGTCCAATGCCCATTTAGACAACATGATAAATGAGGTGTATGGAAGGTTTTATAAAAAGCCTGAGGGCTGCAGTATTTAATATGGAAGAAACAAAAACAAGATTTAACGATGGGAGAGCTCAAGACAGGTTCTTAGATAGATGTATCCAGCAAAAAGTTCCTTTAAAAATAGATTTAACCAAGATACCTGAACTCATACTTCACAAACATTTTCACTTCGTTGATTATATCGGTCTATCAAGTTGGTATTGCCAAGCATAGACGGAAATATAGAAGTTAGACAAAAATTGGGCGAAGAAATCGTAAGGATTAAAAACGGATATTGGAGGGATTGGAAGAACTATTCTCCTGAAATGAAGAGAGTAGTAGATAAATTAGGACATTTTCCAACAAGCACCGAATTAGAAAAAATAGAGATGCTTCAAAAGTGAGGAAAATCTCTAATAATTACTTTGCTTTCTTTAAAATAAAAGGAATTATTTCAGGCGAGAGTTTCTTCGGATATCCTTTTCTTTGGTACCCTACGATAAACCCCTCATGATAATCAACTGACAATGGCCATGGACTCATCGTTATGCAATTATCTTTTATGTTGAACTCAATCTTCTCAATTTTATTTGAACTATGATTCGATAGAACTTCTGAACTTCCACGAGTATCTTCCTCAAAAGAAAAATAGAATGCAATTTCATCTGCGAAATCAGTGATTCGATCAGCAAAGAGGAACTCTTTCGGAGAAATAACTACTTTTTTCATCTTATTCGATAAAAATTTCTCTAGAATTTGTCTAATATCGCTCATGTCTTCAGGGATAAGTCTATTTATGTGGTGTAGCGATACAATATCTGCTATAATATCCCCACTATCTTTTAAGATTCCTTTCTTGAGTGTATCTCTACGCTGTTTTTTTGTTAGCGATCCAACAGGGAAGTTATCATAATCTTTATATCCTCTATCATGAAACAAGACCCCTTTAACAAATGAATGAGTTGGAATGTTCGGTTTCTGGAAAGATTCGTTTCCCCAAAGCAATGCAATGGTCGCAGCAATTTTTACATGCTCTGATTGCGGAATGTTTATCTGCCTCTTTTTTGATTTAAACATCTTATGCTTCCTCTTGATCTATGATGAACTCGTTTCCATCTGGATCAGCAATCACTGCATTCCAACTACCCCAAAACTGTTTTACTGGTCTAATTACGATCTGGACACTTTGCTTTTCACATTTTTCTATAAATTCGTGAATGTCGTCAACGTCAAAGATGGCTGATGATCTACCTCCAATTATGTCCATAACATCGATTCCAGGTACATCTTCTCGGTATTTGTTTGCTATCATGACTACATTAGGTAGAAAATAATTTACTATTCCTTCTCTATCGTCCCTTCCTATCAATGCAGGTAAGGAGTCTTTTCTGGCTCCCTCTATGTGGGCAACTTTCTCTTTATATGTCCGTTCTAAACCTTTAACTTCCATGAGAAATCACTAAATATTATTCTTATAAACCTTTCTTTAGAGAAGGGCGTTTAAGACAATTTGTCTGAACCGTACGGATACCATTGTAAAAAAGACCCTATTCGAAAAGGTATTGAGTGAATTCTTAGTGCCGTCAGTTGCACCTGTTTTTCGTTTCATTCAAAACAAGAATGCCCCTGCCGGGATTCGCACCCGGGTTTAGGCCGTTCTCCACTGTCTCTATATGAGACACTGGCGCGAAACCTTGTGGGCTTCAACAAATACAGTGCCTGTCCGAAGATGGACTGAAGTTATTGTCTCGACGACTTAAACTTCGGCGATGCGAGAGGGCCTCGTCCTTGACTGCTAGACTACAAGGGCATATATGGACAGAGAGAAGATGGTTTAAAAGAGTTACTCTTTAGTATTCTTCAGCTTATTCAAGCAATGATATTGCCTTCTTCTTTATATCATCAAGAGGATAAATATCCCTAAAGTGTTCATGAGGAAGCTTATGATTGCCAGTTTCTCTATTCTTATTGTTGTTAATCCTGCAAGCAAGCTCACTCCCACCTCATCAGGAAGAGGCGATGCGATTATTATCCCTGCCATAGCATAAAGAAGATAGATTTTGATCTTTTTAGAAAGATCCTTTTCAATTAGGTTTGAAATGACCTTAAAAGGAGGTGATTTGCTTAGTTGCTTAAACTCATCCATAAAAGACACCTTTATAATCCTGAATATAAGCAAATCTGACAGCAATGCCCCTGCTCCTCCTACGATTGCAGTGAGAAAAATATTGTCATAGCCTATCGTTATGAATATACCTATGGCAAATGGAGTGGTAAATCCAAATGAGAATAGGACTCCTGCCGCAAATGCTCCAAGATAGCCTAATGAATTAATGCCTTGGATAGAATCCTGATTAATTGCATAGGTAAAGATGTAATAAGCAAGCAGTGCTGAAAAAGCCAATAGAGTCAGCTTTGGATACCTAAACTTGAAAATATCTGAAAGTCCTGCCATGCTTTTTTAATATAGCCCCGCCAGGATTCGAACCTGGGTCCCGGGAGCCAGAGTCCCGGATACTTGACCGCTATACGACGGGGCTATAAGCCTCGAAAGAGAACATGTGTTTTAAAACTTTCTAATCCTTATTTTTAGATCTTGCATTTATTCTGTCCCTTATAACAGCCGCCTTCTCGTAGTTTTCATTTCTGACTGCACTGGAGAGCTGTTGTTGCAATGTCCTGTGCTTTCTCTTCTTACATTCACCATTATATCTGAGACGCACAATATCAGGATTAATGTCCCAGTCATGGTCTCCAAAAGGATACTCACAGATAGACCATGTATGCTTGGCGAGCCTGAGATCAATATCATCAAAAAAACGATGCGCCACTGAGGCTTAAAAGCCGCAGTTTGATGCAGGCGCTCGTTTCACCAAGAACATTGTTCTTGGATGCCATCAAGAATAGAATATTCTTGAGGTTTGGATGCTCAAGGAACAACTCCAGCTTAAAAGCTGGAGTTTTAGTCAAGTTCCTTGACATAATCAATTTTTCTCTTTCCAATCCTTTCTATAGGCATGCCCTTCTTTTGTCTAAAATTTGGATATACATTTGCACATAAATTCAGACAATGTACCTGGCCTTCAATAAAACAGATTGCCCTATACTCGATAAATCCTTTCTCTCCAACAACCATGTCTTTGACTCTTTTCTCTAGAACTCCCAAATTTAGCGGATTTCCTGTGACTCCCATCCATACTTTTAAGGAAACCATGACTTAAAAGCATTTATGTGAATAATTTACAGGTAAAGAAAGATTTTTATATAATTAGTCACTCCTTAATTGAATGAGGTGAAAATGAACTGGACATTGATAATTGTTGCGGCACTCATAGTATTTGTCTTCTTAAGATTCAGAGAAGTAAGACATAGAGCCACCCATATGATTATAGCGATATTTCTGCTTCTTCTTGTGGGTTCGGCAGTAGTAGTTTATTTTAACAATGATGTTGACTTGACTTCTTTTGATGGGATTGCAGAGGCAGGTCAACTTTATTTCAAATGGATCGGCACAATATTCTCAAATCTTGGTAAAGTGTCTTCTTATGCCGTACAGCAAGACTGGCAAGCAATACCTCGGGATCAAAGCAATGAGACAGTGATAGAATCATGAGATTAGTCTCGCTTCTACTGATAACATTTCTTCTCCTGGGAGGTTTCTTTATAATAAGTAATGAAGGATTACATGTGCAAAAAACAGATGAAAGAAATGTCTTCATAGAGAAATATAGTCTTTGGATCATTAAGCTTGTCTCACAGGCAGCCACAATTACAGGAAATGCGCTAAAGCTTGATTGGCTGCCTTAACAGAGACTTTTTATATCTTGATTTTTACATTGTCCATATGCCTCCGTAGCTCAGCCGGTAGAGTACCACCTTGGTAAGGTGGGGGTCCCGAGTTCAATTCTCGGCGGAGGCTTTTTTATTTTTGTGTAAGAAACCTGGTTTTAAAGAGAATAGTTTAATTTTTTTTAATGCAATCCATTCTTGTTTAATTCTATCAACAAGCCCTGGATGAAATCTTCTTACTTGTTTTAACACTTCATCTAACCCTTTAGATTTTGCCCACATTAAAGATTTTTCAACTAAATCTGAATCATCATCCGGAATTGCTGCTATTCTATGGAGATATAGGTAAATATGTAACTTGCCTTGTGTTTCTAGATGCAATAGATGTTCTCCAGCATTAACAATTTTATTTTCTCTGACAGGTTTTACTGGCTCATGTGAAATAACTTCATCATCCCAAGTTGAGCCATCATTAAAAAAAGTTGATGATGGAAGTTCATACAATGATGCTGGAATATTATATTTCAATCTGAAAGCCCCAGGGAATCTTTCAACTAAATAAGGAATATTAAAAATTATTTCTCTTCCTAAACAGCAAGTATAATCTCCACCAGTTCTTCCAAGAAATAATGATGCAATAACTTCGTCCTTTGAAGCACATACTACTTTTCTACCATTCTTATTGTCTGAAAGAGGATTGATTACACCAAGTCCTTGCTTTGGTGATGCGTGGTAAACTACATCATTCATACTTTATCGTTTTTTATTTGTTATTTAAATCTTTCCATATGTTGCCTTTATTAAGTAACAAATTTAAGTGTTTTCGCCGCTCACCACCATTTTCCGTTGTCGTCTCAGTAGAGGATTTTTGAAATCCCCATTTTTAGGGCATTTCTTGAGATAAGCCCTGCTACTCTTTCAACTAGATTGAGGTCAAGCATGTTGCACCCCATTACTCTTTATGAAAATCTTGGCTGTCCTTGAGAGAGTAAGTGCTTCTTGTTCCTGCTCGCAGACTACAAGGCCTAGGGAACGCAAAGACCTGAGAGTCGCCCAGATAGTAGACTCTGCGCATTGCAGCTGCTCAGCTAGAGATTGAGCCGTCTTGGTTGCTGTCCTCTTCTCCTCAGAAGAAGCAATTAGACCTAAGACTAATTTTTCTCTACGGTTTAACTTTCGGCTGGCAATAGCCAAAAAACACGATGTCACCGAAGAGCATTCAGATGCAGAACTAAATTTAGAAGTTGATTTCATAAGAGGGTATCAGAAAAGTTTAATTTGGTATAGAGATACTCTCTTATGCCATATGGAAGTACCAACTAAAGGTGATTGAATTCCTTCCTGTAGGTTGGCACTTTAATTCCATACATATTTCTATTCTCCGCCCTTTAAAAGCCTTTTCTGTGAAAAAAATAGGAGTAGTTTATTGTCTTTTCTTAGGTACTTTGAGTTAAAACTGGGAGGCACGTACGGTTCTTTCTGAGAGAAAAGAGATAGTCTTCACCTTTGGCTCAGTTGATTTAGTAGTGTAATTGTTGAAAGATAAAATTATAAATCATTAATTCTTTATTGAAAGATGAAATTAACAAAAGAGGATAAAGAATTAATTCAAAAAGCAGAAAATCTTGGAAAGAATAAATATGTTTCAAAAAAACATTCTGTATCTGCTATTGTATTAACAAGTAAAGGAAATATTTTCTAGGGAATGAGTATGGAAGATATCCAAACTGGAATTTGTGCAGAAAGAACTGCCTTTTTTAAAATGATGCCTGATGAAAGAGAGATAAAAACTATTGTGGCAGTTTACAAAGATAAAGTTATCCCTCCGTGCGGGATTTGCAGAGAAATTATGTATGATATGAGCGAGAAAAATCTAGAAAATACTTGAGTAATTGTATCAAAGAAGCAGAAAGTAAAACTTAAAGAACTTTTTCCTTTCCCTTGGAAAGAAGCTTTTTGAAGATCATAAAAACAATGCGCACCATACCTTAAAGGGTATTGTTTGTTGCAGCGCTCGTTTTTAGACATGCTCGCGAATTCATCTGCGCCCTAAAGAATGTAGTTTTCAACCTAATTCGCGACATAACCGAACTGTCTATCGATAGATTAGATAGGAGTCGATCGCATTTAGAAAAATTTAAAAATCCAGCATAAGTTGATTTTATATGAATTACATCCCTTCAAATCAAAGATTGCATGATTTCAATGAGGCTCCCAGAACAGGGAGTTATGAGAGGCCATTGCCTGAAGACACTTATGTCCTTCCTCGAGTGCCTGTATTCTCATCAAGATCAAATTATTCTGGAGGCCTAAGAGCGGGAGGAATGGATGCACAGAGCTACATTGCTGCAATTGCTGGAGCCAGAGGTTACAAAGCGCCTCAGATGATTAGGGGAGATTATAATCAAGCTGAATCTAGCGGGAGAAGATTAAATTTTCCAACGATATCTCTAAGCAGCCTAAGAGGTACAGGTACTCCCAAGTGAATATAGCGCGGGACGTAAATTTTTAGTTATCCACTTATATCCCGCGAATATGGTGGCGGTAAAATACTTCAGTCCACCACCATATATAAAAACCCAAAATTTCTTAAGATTAGATGGACATTGAAAAATTGAAAAATGAATATGCTGTACTGGAAAAGAAATACAAGTTGTCTACATTCTCAGAACTAAATTCTTCATTTGACATAGAGAAGATAGACGATGACACTGAACTTCTTGCAAAGAATATCCGAAAAATCATGATGGATAAAATCCTTAATTCCGTTTCCTGGCTAGATATGCTTATCAACCAGATGAACGCGCCCAGAATATACCAGCCCTATTTCAGGACAATGAGTATGAAAGACAAGGAGAACCTTATCAAGATTTACGACCAGCTTGGTGCATTAAGCCTCACATCACTAAGTCTCGAGATAGACTCAAACGAGAAGAAAGAATGCGATGCGATAAAAGAAATCTATTCTGTATGGAAAAGCGTGAAACCCTCATTAATACAAGTCATAGATACAATAAGAATACCACCTTCCACATCGACAAAAAAAGAGAGAAATTACTTCGGTTGATTTAATAACCTTTATTTAAATAGGAGGGTTTTGGAATAGAATTAAAGATCTTCGAGCTTCTTGAACCAAGCGCTTAAAAAATTATCTGCGGGAATAAGGTGATAATTCACTTCATGTCTCTCCATTAATACTCCGTGAAAATACTCCAATTTTTTAAGAAACATCTTTTTAGTTGGTTGCTTGATGATATCATCAATAATCCTCTTATACTTTGAAGAGAATTCGGCAAGTTCACTTAAATGAAAGCAAATAATATGTGTCTGTTCTCCACCTAACCTCCATTTATCAAATGTCTTACAGAGCTTTTCATAATAGTGAGAAGTGATATCTTTGGACATCTTATGCGAGAAATGGATCTAGATTTATCTCAAGAAATGCTATTGGCATCTTTATCCCCCATTCCCTTAAGGTCTCTGGGTGCATTTCCCCTATGACTCCGATGGACTTGCCATTTGATATGACTTCTCCTACTCTGCCTTCTATAAATCCGTCTTTGACTGACTCCTTAAGACTGCACTTGATACCGAAAGATCTGAATAAGTACTCCAGAACTTGCTTCAACTCAGTAAAATTGGCAGGGGAAGACGCAACTATAAGATGACTCGATTCTCCGATACCTGTCTCTATCTTGTTGTCCTTCAGAAAAACAGTACCAATCTCGAAGATCTTCTGAGGGTATTCATTGTCCTTATTCTCTGAAAATATCCTCAGCGCAGGGACAAGAAGTGATGGGCGAAGGTACTTATATTCAGTCTTTGAATCTTCAACTTCTATCTTCTCCAAGCCTTTATTTCTTTTGATCTCGTCTTCTTTAACCAGATGATAAGAAGAAATCTCCAAAAATCCTAGCCCTATCAGGGCTTCTGCTATCTTTGATTTTATTTGACTAGCTCTCGATTCTCCTCCTATCGTAGAGACTTTAGGTATTTCAGGCTGTATCTTATCATAACCATAAGCAATTGCAATATCTTCAATGAGGTCAACCTCGTGTAATACATCTGTCCTCCATGGAGCTACTGAGACAGTACCTTTCTTATAATCATGACCCATCTTAGCAAGAAATCTCTCAACCTCATTCTCTTTCAAATCCAACCCTATAAGTTTATTTGCATTATCTAGAGATAATTTCATCTTTTCAGGGCTCAAGTCTGGAAATGATTCTTTCTCACCGTCCTGTTGAGTGCATTCTATCGAATGTATTTTGCCCCCCATCTCTGCTAATGCTGTCAATAGAATAATCAGGGCCTTTTTTATGACATTAGGATCTGTTCCTGTACATTCTACAAATACATTTTTGGTATTCTCATCAATCTTGCCTACTTCATGTGCGTTTATTATAGGAGGCATTGACATAATCACTCCTTTAGAATCAACAAATACTGGAAAAACATCCCAGTCTGATACCAGATGCGCATACTCTCTTCCAGTTGGATGCCTGGCCAGCACTTGTCTTCCAGTGATAATCTCTGGATATTCGAGTGGCCTAAACATAATCTCATCTGGGTTCATTCCCTTGAAAGTTATTGGGAAACTTATTTTGTCAAGAGGATATAATCCAATACCTCCTTTTTTTCTATTCCTCAGAAGAGTTGCTCCTAACTTCTCCTGGATTTGGATGACTTCTTTTATCCTCTCATTATCAAACTTGACACCTTTAACTATACAAGCATATGCATATACCCAATTCTTTGGAAGGGGTTTTTTGACAATCAATTTTTCTCCTGAAGATGAGACAGTGTATTTTTTCAGGCCAGGACTCTTACCAATAAATGCAGAAATTGCCCTTACGTAACCCTGCATAGAAAAAAGATCCGGACGGTTAGGCAAGACTTCTATCTCTATCTCTGAGTCGGTCAATGACTCAACATGAGTACCAAAAAGATTAATCTTGTCTTCTATCTCTTTGGTCAGCTTGATATTTTTCTCAAACTCTTTCCTCGGAAATTTTACTGAAGCCATCAGTCTAAGGCCTCCTTCTTTTCTCTTAATCTCTGAATATCGTTCTCATACATCTCTCGGAGGTCAGTGATACCATATCTATCCATTATCACTCTATCAAATCCTGGTCCCCATGCAAGGACAGGCACATATTCTCCAAGCAACGGGACTACAACCTCTGGCCTAAATATGCCTGCTCCTCCAATCTCTATCCACTTCTTATTGCCTTTGTGAAAACCGTATATCTCTACACTTGGCTCAGTATATGCAAAAAAAGATGGAATGAACTTTATTTCTGCAAATCCCATCTTTGTGAAAAATTCCTTTAAATATCCCAGGAGATTCCTAAAGTTAGTATCTTTTGAAACTACTATGCCATCTGTCTGATTAAATTCAAAACCGTGTGACCAATCAAGAGTCTCATTCCTAAAACATTTTCCTACTGAGAAATATTTTCCAGTCTTATTTTTTATTCCTCTCAATGATGCTAGTGTCCTGGCAGATAAGCAAGTAGTATGTGTCCTTAAAAGGACTTTCCTGGCTTCTTCTTCCTTCCATGAATATCTCCAACCTTTGCTTCCTGAGACTCCTGACTCGTGGGCCTTTTTGACATCCTTTACCACATCGCTGCTGGGCAGTTTTCCTTTCTCACCTTTGATGAAAAAAGTATCCTGCATTTCTCTGGCAGGATGATCCTGCGGAGTAAACAACGCGTCAAATACCCAAAAGGATGAATCTACAAGAGGGCCCTGCATCTCCTGAAAACCGAGATCCATCCATATCCTTTTAGCCCTATTTATGGAGATGTTGACAAAATGTCTCTTTCCACCAGAAATCTTTGGGACTGCAGCTTGGATGTCATATTTCCTAAACTTTTTTCCCTTTGACCAAGCTCTGATTACTTCTGGAGAAACCTCTTCTATAAGATTAGATGCATATGCAAGATCTTTGCCTGCAATTTCATGGCCTAAAGAAGTAAGAGAAAACGAAACTAAATTTACTACATTGACCTGCACAATGTCCTTTCGCTTCTTCAATTGTTCAAGAGCGTGTAAGTATTCTGGAGACAGCTTTGATTGCTCGATAGGCAAGATTTCAATAAACTGTTCTTCTAGAGATTTTTTCATCAACTCTTCTTTTGAAGCATTCAATAAAAGTCTTCCATTTGATATGGATAGAAGAGCCTTGTTCTTCAATACTCCGAGGGCAACTTTGAACTCATTATCTGAAAGTTTCGATAATTTCTTAGTCTCTTCCAGACTAAGGTTTCCATGAGACTCCAACAAAGTTAGAAGCTGCCTTTCCGGGAGATGATGTTTTTTATAATATATCCCATTAGTGCCTAAATCTATGACTGCCTGCTCGGTAGCCTTTATTTTGACCAATCCCTTATTTTCCATGAACCTAAGGGCCCTCATCACTGAAACATTATCAAGCCCTGATTTTTTCTCTATCTCCTCAATTGAATATTTCAGATAAGGTACAACCTTCCTTTCCATAGGAGAAAGCATATCTGTAATCTTTTCCAAGTCTGATGAAGGCTTCTTTTCCATATAGGCTTAAGGCAAGAAGGGATTATAAAGATTTGTTTCACAAATCTTTATTTCTTTAAACTTCTAAGTAAATTTTCTATGCACTTGCGTCTTTCTAACGAATTATGAGTTTTCTTAAAAAGAAGTGCCCATTTATGGGTATATTGCATGTAAATATTAGTCATTTTATCCTTGCCTAATGAAGGCTTCTTCTCAAAGACCTTGTGGGTTCTTAGAGCATAACGTGTAATATAAGTGACAAGCCCTTCATTCCATTTCCATGAGTCTGGCCTGAGACAATTATCATCAATCAATTCGTGAATAAATTCATGCAATAGAATTTCCTTGAAATGATTTTGTTCATTATCCCTAGGAGTCCAGATTATAGTAAGTCTTTTATTTTTACCTATTTTTTGTAGGACTCTATCGTAAAAAGCTTGCATCTCTTTGCGAATTCTTAAATCTGAGATATGAGCCACCAATTTTAGTTCTGTATTAAGTTCTTCCTTAGAGATTACACATCCATGTCTTCCATGCAACTCTTTTTTAAAATAAGGAGAGGAAAGATATTTTATGAGTGCCTTGGGGCGATTTTTAACTAGTGTGTTTCCGAATTTTTTGTAGAGAGGATCGGGACACCCTCCCAAAATACATCTCATAATAATATTGCGTGAAGATGTTTTTAAGTAAGGATACCTTCTTCCCCGATATTGGAGACCAAATTCTTGCGCAATTCTAAATATTTCTTTTTGAAATAGCATTGTTAGAGAAAAATAGCTCGCTTTATTTGCATTGTGGAAGCTCCCAAAGCCATTAGTAATTGTGTGGCATCTCTCTGGTCTCTTCCACCTAAGAGTGATATCCTTACTCCAGCCTTCCTGCATAGCCTGATATTCTGCTTAATCTTTGATAACCTTGTCGCTTTTTCCTTTTTAGGTAAGGAACGCAATTCTTGAATGTCAATACCTATAGAAATACCATTTTTTGCTGATATCCTTGCTAGGACTTCGTTAAACCCTGAATCTATACTCCTCAATGATCCTTTTCTTTCTCCCTTCTCCGGAGAGAGAAGAATATCGAATTTTCCATACTCGATTATCTTCCTATTGAACTGGTCTCCTGATGCTTTAACAATTACTGGAGAGCTTTCTTTCATCAACATTTTTCGCGCCTTATCAAAGTCAGATGTATCTATCATTCAACCTGCAAGTATCGTTCCCTTAAATGGTTTTTGGGCAAGTAACCTGCCAAGATTCTCAATATCCTTGTCTACGATAATCGTCTTTATCCTATAGTTCATTATTATTGTAGCCGCTTGCTGGTCAAGAACAAAATGTTGCCCTGCTTTAAACTTCATTTTAGATATCCTTGCCTTAAAGTCACTCCATGACTCAGAAGGTATAAATTTTGCATCTTTGAAAACTTTTGGATCCTTTGTATATAGACCATCTACATTGGTTATGTTGATAAAATCAGTCTTGAGGAAATGGGCTAATTTTGCAGCAGTGCCATCTGATGTCTCATCTGGTGAATACCTTAACGCGCCACAGAGGACAAAATCGTTCTTAAATAGATTGTTCCTTACATCAATCATATCTTTTGGTAGATGTGAATTTGCGCGTTTGCCAAAGAATTGCATCAAGAATAGAGCGTTCATCCTTGTAGCCCTCATGCCTGCCTCAGATATATTTTCTGCGTCTGCACCTTCTTTGACAAGAGCATCAATATATTTTCTTGCTATACTTCCTCCTCCGCATACAATGACAAACTTAAACTTTCTTGAATGCTTCTCAAGAAGCTTCTTGAATTTATCCAGAAAAACGAAATCTATTTTATCAGGCACTATCACTGATCCCCCTAGACTTATCACTAACACCTTTTTCATTGGAGTATCAAGGAAAAACGCATTTAAATATCCTTTGCGGTTCACTTCATTTCTTATTCTTAAATCATACTTGCTTTGGAATTAATTTCCTTGAGTACGATCACTTGAAAACATTCCCTGTCTCATTGCTCCAAAACAAGAGGTCGAGATGATCAATTGGAATGGATATCTTTGATGAAAATCCAAGAAATTTCTCTTCTATCTCGTGATAATGCCTTGAATTTCTTATTCTTAAATCATTCTCACTTATCACTCCGAGTTCTTTAAGGTTTCTTAAGATATGTCTGTCCAAGATTGCAATTTTATTATCTGACTTCCCGATATTTCTTAAAAAATGGCCTGCTTCTTTCATCCCATATCCTTTTACTTCTTTAGCTAGATTATTCCTGAGGAGAACTCGGTCCTCATTATTGAGCTGTGCAGAAATTTTTGGCCAGGTCTTAAAAGCCTCCATGAGATACTTTGCCTTATTATTGTGGAACCTCGTCCTTGTCCGTAGTATATTTCTCAATTCATCTATTTTAGGACTCTTGAGCTTGCTTATCTCTTGCACTGCTTCCCAACACCTATGAGCATTGCTTTGAGGCGTCAGAAGACAAAATTGAAATTCTCTAAAAAATAAATTATCAGGCAATTTCCTGAATTCGTCCAATTTATTCTTGATAGTCTGCTCGTGGACGCGATAAGTTTCTATTAGTTGTCTCGACATTTGTCAATAATATAAAATCAATATAAATATCTTTCAATCAAGCTTTGAAGGCTCTTTTTTCTGGATAATGAAACGTGTGCCTACAAATTCTGACACTACGGAAGTTATTACAAAGTTCCCAAGAGCTGCCTTGAAAACTCCAGGGATTATGGGTATTTTAGTTATCTCTGATATTTCTGACATAATCTTCCTTATCTCATCTGTCGTCAGGAAGATGTTTGTGTTCTGTATAAATCCTGACCTATAGACTGTGATCTGCTTGCCAGGCCCAGGGCATTCTATAGTCTGGACTGTCGGATCCAACATAAGATTGTTCAGCTTATTAAGCGCCTCGACAGTTATCAAAGTTGGCGGAGAAGGATGTATCTCCTTACTCTTTTTCAGCTCCTCTTTCTTTGGTTCTGGCTTGACTGAAGGTTTTGGCGGCTGAAGATGGGGTATCTTCATTTTCAGATTTGTTGGTGCTGGCCTGGGAAGCCTACGATGGATCATTATAGCCTTATTAAACTTTGGAAGATTAACGTCCAACATCGATTTTCTATCCGTATGGGACAGCAGTTCCCTTAATGATTTTCTTGATGGGGAATCTTCCACTGGCTTTCTTTGAGGCAGATTTACGGGGTGCGGAGAAAATTTAAGAGGTGTAATTTTTCTTTCTGGCGGAGGAGTTATTTTCTTTGAAAGTGAAGGCAATGGTTCTGTGCCTGCAGTATACTCAGACATTGGAGGGGCATCTTCCTCAAATTCGGAAAGATCCAACTCTATAGGTTCTAGAGGTTTTGATTTCTCAAAAGTCTCTCTCTCAATCATCCTTACTGCCTTTGATATTTTCTCCTTATCCAAGAAGATAGTAGGCATCTTACCGCTAAAATTTGAGATAATCTGAATAAAGAAAGCTTCAAGAAATGCCTGGCCTATATCCCTTTGTTCCTGGGCCATATTAGACCCTCGGCAAAGGTTTAGTCATTGCTGATGGTTGCAGATCATCAGTAGAACCCATAGGCAATGGTCTTGATGCCCCATATACCTTCTCCCTCAATCTTTCTTCCATCATAGTAAGTCCCTTCGCAAGGACTTTGTTCTGATCGAGCAGCTTGTCTATCTTATCAAGGAATTCTTTATCCTTCTCGTTTGTTTGATTTGCAGGGGTTCCCGCAAAGTTCCTTGCAGCCATCTCAAACAAAACTAAGAGGTTAGAAATCTGGTCTGATAGCTTGCTGAACTTCTCCGCCATGTCAGTCTGGACCTTCTGCAGTATGACTATGTTCTCAATAAGCTTGTGCTGTAATTCTTCCTGCAATTTTGATATCTCCTTTACCTGCTCTACCTGCTTTTTTGCTTCCTTCAGATGTTCCATAGAATCAACAGTTACTCTTTTTCCAGGCATTGTTTGAAGAGCATCTTATTGTTTATAAATGTTTTCGACCTCGAGGAGAGTTGGGCATTATCCAAAATCAAACTCTTAAATTAATTAAAGGCAAAGCTTAAAATGCCGATTTTACTTGGATTTACAAGGGTCCATAGTTAAATGGTATAATTTTCGGCTCCAGAGCTATTTGGAGCAACCGAAAGTCGGGGGTTCGATTCCTCCTGGGCCCATCCTACTAATTAAAGTTCTCGCTCAAATAATTTTCCCATCTCTCAAAATTGTGAGTGACATCTTCCATCCTTGCATGATAGAGAGCATTCTTACCTTGTGCACGATACCAAGAAGGAGAAGGATAACCTGCGCGCTCCCGTGCCTTTAAGGCTCTGGTAAACAGTGCTAGTGATACAAGACATTCCCCTCCAAACCTACTTCTAATGCTGTCTCCCTGTCTCTTTCTAGATGTTGGGCCGCCGTGTAGAGTCTCAAGTTGTTTTAAATACAAATATGCGTGAGGGAGTATTTCAGTTTGGTTTGGGCGAATAGTCTGCAGCATCAGTCCTGCAACATCTACGCATTCTTGTGGATTGTGCTTAAATTGTGCTTGTGAAAGAAGAGCAATAAACTGATTGTTTGCGTCTTCAGTATAAATTTTCTGTGAAGAATTGTACAATACTTTCCCTATACTCTCGAGAAGAAGGTGGCGAATGCTTTCATCATTCCATAGTCTTCTTAGAGCTGCAGGATCCTTATCTGGAAATGCTTCTTCCATCAAATTCATGATGATTAAAAAATAAATAGTTTCTTAAATATTGATGTTAATGATTACAACAATCAATTACATCAAAGTTTCTTCAGAATATCTATCTCCTCGAAAGAGATTGCTGCCCCATGGAATTTTGTAGCATATAAAAGAGCTTCCAAGACTTTATTGCCTTTAAGATTTATTAGACCTTTCTTGTAAACTACATACACGAGCTCTGATGACCTTACAAACCTATATTTATGAAATATCTTGAAGTTCTGCGCAATAAGGTCTACCTTCTGATGTATCTTCTCTGACATGACTCTCTCAAGGCTCTCTGGGCTCTCACACAACATCCTTGTTGTGCGCTCATCGATGGCTATAAGAGTCTCAAACCCTCTCTTGGACAAGATGTCGTTCAGCGCAAGACAGGAGATTTCAGCTTCGCTAACTATAGAAACCCACTTGCCATTAACCTGGATATAATGATTTGCCATATCCATGATGTCACGAGTGTCCTTGTCGATATCTTCTTCCTTGATGCCCAATACTGATGGAAGATTCAGGACTCCTGAATCCATAAGCGCCTGTATGTTCAATGCGCCAAGTTCAAATCTTTGGATACTTAGAGGCCTGTCAATGATCTCGTGTTTGACAGCAGAAGTTATAAGAAAATAACAGTCGCAATTTTTCTTTAATTTCTCCAAGACATATAATAGGCCATTCATCGAGAGATTTATCAATGTTCCAGAGTCGAAAATAAGAGCTTTCATTTTCCTAACCTCTTTACCATATAATATTCATTTACATTCCAATACATATTTGCAAGCTTTGCCTCTATGACGTATCCATTTCTTTTGTAAAAAGCTATTGCCTTAGCATGCTTATCTGTGGTAGCTAATAAACAGACATGACAATGGTTTTTCTTAGCAATTTCTTCAAATTTCTTTAAGAGTATCTTTCCAATTCCAATATTTCTAAATTTAATATCAACAATTATGTCATCTAAATATGCTACTCCTCCGTTAGTATTGCCATAGATATACCCTACAATTTTGCCTTTAATATAAGCCGCCCATCTGAACTCTTTTTCCTTATAAAAATAATTATTCTCTTCATTATATTTTGTCCATGTTTTCAGAGCAAAAGAAGTCACATTATCATAATCTTTTTTTGGTACTGATTGCACTTTCAGATTATTCATGAGAAGAACCTCAGGGCCATTTCTGCACGTGAACGGACATCTTGGGTGGAAACATAATTCCTCTCCAGAACTTCTTTTTGCCCAGTATATTCCGAAAGCTCCCATTGAGTAACGCCCAAAAGTGCTGCAGTACGGCCCATAGAAATGCCGTGCTCATATATCTTTGAAGCCTTGTTTATTGAAGCTTTCCTAAGCACATCCTGAATAAATGGTTTTATGTTCAATGATGTGCTTGTCAAGGCAATCCTTGCTCTTTGCAGATGGCCTTCATAAGCCTCCAGATTCCCTTCCTTCAATGCTAGAAGCGCGAGATCCAGGTATCCAATAAACTTTTTAACCACAAGGTCATAATTCCTAATCCTATGGAGATCTTTCCTCTCAACAATCTTGCTCATCGAATAGACAAGCACTGCAATCATAATGCTACTTGCGTCCTGCTCTGAAGAAGCACAGTGAATAGTTTGGTTTGATAGCTGGCTCAACTTCGTGCCGTCTTTCTTTAGAAGTGCCTGCTTGGCATCTTCAAGAACGTGGATTATATGGGACACCTCTTCCATTGATTTATCAAGCAATGAATGTATATAAACATTACAGGCGCTCAACTACAAAGACTTATAAAGTTCTATATCTTTTTTATCTCATGGAGGCAATTCTTGATAGCAGTTTCATCATTTCTTGTGTCAAAAAGAAAATTGATTTTATATCTGTATTAGAGGAGATGGGTTTCAAGGTATTGCTCCCAAAGGAAGTATTTCAGGAG
The DNA here is from genome assembly GCA_016866975.1 of Candidatus Pacearchaeota archaeon. Taxonomy (GTDB): domain Archaea; phylum Nanobdellota; class Nanobdellia; order Pacearchaeales; family GW2011-AR1; genus VGKP01. The sequence continues at coordinate 65,264 of VGKP01000002.1, read as the reverse complement.
CTAAAAGACCTTCGCCTAAAAGTCAGGTCGGCTGACAGGGCAGCTATAGATATGGCATTTGATTTATTCAACACTAGAAAGATAAAGAAGACTTCACTTGGAAATGATGCTGTGGACAAAGGGCTTATCTCGATAGGCAAGAAGGGAGCGTATATAGCGACTCTGGATTCAGGTATAAAAAGAGAAGTCCAAAACAAGATAGTCATCAGGGAATCTCAAAACTCTATAGAAGTCGAGAGAGATTAGTACCTGAATACAAATTCTTTTAAAGCGGCTTGGTGAATTAAACCGATGAAGAGGATGCAGTTTGATGCAAATGGAAAATTATTTAGTGTTGACAATAAGGCTGTGAATTTTGGAAACAACCGCAGAGATATTGAGGATGAAGATGAGCTATTGGGCACAAATCTAAGGACATCTGATGCACTATCATTCCTAAAAGAAGAGACAATAAGCAATGTCGTTGATAGTGAGACGTGGAGTCTTTACTCTGAAGGTAAAAAATTAGAACCCCTAAGATTCTCAAATGGAAAGAGTCAGGAAGCCATAGCCAAAGAAATTGCAGGACATATAAATAATGGCAAGAAGTTAGTATTTCTTCACGGCGTATGCGGTACTGGAAAATCAGCAATAGCCTTGAATATTGCTAGACTTTTGGGCAGGGCATCTATAGTTGTGCCTGTAAAAAACCTGCAAAGGCAATATGAAGAGGACTATACTTCAAAAAAATATGTCCTAAAGAAAGGGGGTAAGAAGATGAAGATAGCAATGATAACTGGGAGGGAAAACCATGATTCTGTTTTGTTTCCAGGAGTCTCGTGTGCCGACCCTTCTCTTCCTGACACTATAAAGTTAACTGATAAAAACTTAGAGAAACTAGAAGAATATTATAAACAGAACCCTTATATAAGGAACAAAGATATGCCAGAGATAAAAGATCTTAGGAGGATAGCAATAGCCCCCGCCAATCCTTATTGGAGCCCAATATTACCAGCAGAAATAGAAATTGCCGCTATAAAGGATGCTAAAAAAAAGACTTACAATGGGCTTGAGGGTAAGCAGTTCACATTTTACCATAGAAAAGAAGGTTGCTCTTATTACGATCAATACCTTGCTTATATGCAAGCGGATGTCCTTATATTCAATGCGGCAAAATATAAGATAGAAGTTGCGCTTGACAGGAAGCCTGAAACAGAAGTGGAAATAATAGATGAAGCTGACGAATTCCTGGATAATTTCTCTATGCAGGATTCATTGAATCTAACTCGCCTTTCTTCATCCCTTTCTTCAATAACTCCTGAACATCCAGAAGCGCGCGTTCTTGTGGAATCAATTGAGAACCTGCTCGGACTTGAAGAAAAAAACAAGCAGGCGTTGGGCATAAACGAGAACAAGATTTACCCTATAAAAGAAACTCAATGGGAAAAGATACTCAAGATGTTTCTAAAACATCCAGAAATAGAGGCCGAGATTGCCATAGACGAGATGCATTATGCCAATAAAGCCATAGAAGTGGCGAAGAATTTCATAGACTTTATTGAAGATACATACATCACATACAAAAGAGTCGATAAAGATATCTTTGTCAATCTTGTCACGACGAACCTTTCTAAGAAATTTCAAGAGATTGTAAAGAAAAACAAGTCTTTAGTCATGATGTCTGGGACTCTTCATTCCTCAATTGTCCTTAAAGAAATATTCGGGATAGATGACTTTGAGATAGTGGAAGCTGAGACGATGCCGCAAGGCAATATAGAGATTCATAGGACAGGAAAAGAATTTGATTGCAGGTATTCAAATTTCAGTTCAGGCAAACATTCCAGAGATGAATATCTCAAAACATTATCACTATGCATAGACAAAGCAAAGAGACCTACTTTGGTACATGTCAATGCGTTTGAAGATCTCCCTACAGAGCAGGAATTACACATCCTTCGCTTAGACAATCTGATGTCCAGAGAAAGGCTGATGGCCCTGCAAACAGAAGACAAGACTGGGAAAATGGTCTCAGAATTCAAAGAAAGAAAATCTTCTATATTATTCACGACAAAATGCTCGAGAGGAGTAGATTTTCCAGGAGACATCTGCAATTCAGTCGTATTCACAAAATATCCCAATCCTAATGTCAATGGCGTTTTCTGGAAGATATTACAGAAGACACATGAGAAATATTTTTGGGATTTCTACAGGGATAAGGCAAGAAGAGAATTCCTTCAAAGAATATATAGAGCATTGCGCTCAAAAGATGACCATGTCTTTGTATTATCTCCTGATTCCAGAGTTTTGGATGCTGTAAGAGGCCTTCAGGTCAAAGCAAAAAATCCACTCCATATGGCTGGAGGATTTTGAGAGATGGAGCGAAATTTGGATGAAATCTTAGTGCAAACATTGCCTAAGGGAAAAATCTCGAGTAGGCAAGTGATTGAGATAATTGAAGAGTCCTTTCCTATTTTCTCTTTTTATATTTTTTAATAAGAGTAGATATAACAAAAGAAAGTATTAGATTTGGAATCATGCCTGCCAATAAGAAGAAATTAGCATAGTTACCAGATGGACATGGCGGGCATTCATGGCCAATACGACAAGGTAAGCATTCGGCTCTCCAAGTGTAAAATGAACCAATAACATAAGCTAAAATTTCCAATATTACAAAAATTATTAGGAATAGACGTAAATCTGGATTATATTTTTTGAATATTTTTGCAACTAAACATATAATAACATAGTTATAAATTAGTGTCAAGAGAAAAAATACAAGATTATATTTATAAAAAATCCCATATAGGAAGACTATTGGGAAATTTATCATTATTGAAATTTTACCTAATATTTCACCAAATACTCCTAGAAATTGTACAATGTTCCCTGCATATGGGGCAGGCACCCATAAATAGATAGCTAATAGTAATAAAACTCCAAAAGCGATTAGCTTTCCTTTTGTTATTTTGAAAAATTCATTCATATTTTATTTAGTTTAATTTATTTTATAAAACCTTTTATGACTTCAAATTATACGAAAAAAACTTTAATTTCCGTAATTTTCTCACACTATTTTCTATCTAACAAATCACAAAATGGATTTTGATAATTAATGTTATTCTAAATAGTTTGGAGTTTATAGCCAGCCTGCTTTTTGAAAGTCACAAAACCCTTCGGGTTTTAACCTCGGCTTAAATGCCTGGACTTGCTTGAGGTTTTGTGTCTCCAGAGAAAATCATTCCAATTTTAACCTCTACCTATAGGTAGAGGATTTCTACGAGCGTTGACGATAGCAATAGGAACCCTTATATATTTAGAACATTACTTAATATTGAGGAGGTGAATAATGGCAAAAAATGGAAGAGGATCTAATCGGGCACTTACTATCCTTCTAGGCGTAATACTCTGGATAACTGGAATATTGGTATCACTTGCTGTAGGATTTGGAATGATCGAGGGAGTATTGTATATACCTGAATTAGAGACCACAACTCAAGTCGCAGGATGGATTGTTGTAGTCCTTACAATAGTGGGAGCTGTGCTTGCAATCATCGATAAAATAACTGAATAAAAACACATTTCCTTACTTTTTAATTTATTTAAAATAAAGACAGCTGTTGATTGGAGTCTTTGCCTTTTCTAGGCATAAATGCTGGATGCTGAAGTGATTTTTCCTTGAATTTTGGTTTTTATTGGCATTTTGAAGAAGTTGCTGAACTCTCTGCAAAACTTTTCCATTATTGTGAAAACCTCTTATAAAAATTTCACGCCAAATTCTCTTGCTTTTTTCTCTTGAGGTGAGTTTGCGCACCGGAGAATAAATGGGGATGCATCTCTCCCCTTTATGGTTTCAGTTGCTGTCTCTGTAACAAAATCTGGCCCGTAATCTGGACCTTCCTTGAAAGATAAAAAATCCATCAAGAATATAGACATTTGTCCTGTTACTTTCATCTAAGAACCTTAACAGATCTCTGCAATAATAAATTCTCCTAATTGTAACTTGTTTAAGTTCTGCCTGATTTTCAAGAGAACATTTTCCATCTTAATCACTCATTACCTGAATTATATCTATTTCCATCATCAATTTCTTCTATGTATATATAAATATCACAAAAACGATGCGCCACCTCGGCTTAAAAGCCGAGGTTTGTTGCAGGCGCTCGTTTTTGGAGATGCTCGGGAACCACCATACCTTGAAAGGTGTGATTTTCATCGGTTCCCGACATAATTAGGCTCGTTTAAGTTAATGAGATAAAATTCCCTTTATCTCTGTGAGACGATCATTGTAAGAATTAAACGGGTCATCTATAGAAAGATCTAAATCCCATAGATTCGGATAAATATTGTAGATATCTGATAATGGAACGCATTTATCCCATTCATCTCCATCAAGGACTGCTAAATCCTCTTTTGCCCTAATTAGAATTTTTGCAAGATTGCCCCTAAAATGCGCCCTGGTTTTTGGAGGCGGATTTTGCATATACCATGAAAATAATTTATTGGAATATAAATCCTCCATAATCCCCTCGGAACGCATTACCTGAAAAATACTATAGTTTGGATTAATATCGTGATAATTCATGTCTATGCCCCTCATCTGCCAAAAAGAATCTTCAGGGACATCTGGAAATCTCTCATCAAGACAAGTATATAATGCTTTCTTGGTAATTGCATCTAGCCTTCCAACAAGCTGAAATGGATCATATTCCAACTTATTAAGAGTATCTTCCCATAGAAACAGAATGGCATTTGTCTGAGGATCCCTATGCGAGTAAGACTTAATTGCACTATCAAGAATCCTCCTTTGTACATCCAGAGCAGTCCAATTCTTAGATGGGAACCCTCTTAATATATAGTTCTCAGGGTCATAAGTTATTCCATGAAAATCTTCAACTGCGTAGCTTGTGTCATAATCACATAATGGAATTATCCTATCTTCTATTAGGTCAACTACCGTTGCTGTTGTGCCATAAAGAAGGAAGCGATTTACTGGAGATATAAGGGCGTCTCCACAAGTAAGTTGTAGCCTCTGAAGACCAGAAATCTCTGTGTGTGGCTGTACGCGAGTGCAGATTATCCCTCTTTCGTCCTTGATAGCATTAAAGCTCCACAATTTATTAACAAAGAGAGAGCGCTGGGCCCTTAAAAATTTATTTGCCTTATGTAATGATCCTGCACCCCCAAAGATTGTACGAGATATTAGGTGAGGAACCAATGCCAACAAACCTGAAGGATTGCTTTGGCCAAACATTATTTTTGTGCTGTAATTTTCGTGGAAGCCGAAGCTTACAGGAGGAGAATTCCTTTTCGGATTGCCAAAATCTATACTGTTCTTATAGAGCTTACGAACAAGTCTCAAGGTGCCTGTGAGAAGATTAAAACCGAACCTGTCAAAAGCATCCTCGTGAACAACTGCTTCCAGAGGGCTTGAGCATTCCGCCCGTGCAAACTCTACATGGTTTGCATCTGCATATATCCTTCCCCCAAGACTCACCACATCTGGCAGAAATCCAGACAAGTATGCTGTAAATTCGGTCTCCCAACCACTTTTCTTTTCGTAATCCTTATGCACTTTTTTCCTTAATTTCTGCCCATTCTCCTGTTCACTCGAGATTATTCGATTCCGGTTATATTGAGGAATATGGTCAAAAAACACGAGAGGGGCAGCTTTTCTTTCCAATGCTTCGCGAGGTGTAATCCTGTCTTTCATCAATTTGGCAAATATAAACCCTTTTTAATATTTTATATGTTTATATTGCTTATTTGGTGTATGAGGTGCATACCTCCCGAAGGTTTAAGCTTTGCTAAACTGACCCACGGCCCCACGAATTTTAAAGTAATAATTTATGCCTTGGAACAATTACTGATGAAACTTTTGAATTCACTCACGCATTCAACATAAGTGTGTGCTGGTCTGGGAAAATTGCACGTCCAGACAGGAGATGTACTTTTATTGTAAAGAGCAATTGATTCCCAGTCAACAAGAATGGATAATCCATTCTTCATGGCAATCTCTGAGAATGCTTGTGCAATTTCTCCTCGTGCATGCGCCCGTGTCAATGGAGGAGTATTTCTGGCGGTGCGCGCCTCTTTATCCGAAACCTCGTTCTCAATCCACCCATCGTTTAAACGTGTAAGATGGAACAAACCTCCTTCGTCAATACGGTGATAATCTACATTAAGGCTCTGTACTTCATTGCTTTCAGGACCTCTTCCTGTTGCACCCATAAAATATTCAATCATGAATTTCTTTCCCACCCAATCGAGCCTTCCTGCAAGAGCATAGGGATCATTATTGATATTATCTAGAGCAGGAATTGTGTCTCCAAATACATCAATTATTTTGTCAGTAAATGTATTCTGACCATAGAGCTCTCCTCTAATGACTTTGTAGAATTCGCGATAGACAGAAGTGAGAGATCTAAATTCAAGAGGTGTTCCTTTGAGAGTCCAGTCACTGTGGCGGCAGCAAATGCTATCCATATCGCGTACGGCTTCATTTGAATGCTTTCCTGAATAATATGGGATTCTTGGCAGCTTATCTTCTTCTGCTAGCTGTAGAACACATTTCCAGAGCACCTGGCTAAGAGCAAGTGCTACCTGATTCATGTTACCATCGCCTGCAATATCATGAAAACGGTACCATCCATCTACCTTACAGTGTCTCTCTTCCCTAAGATTAAGAAGTGGCCGAGATCCTTTGCCCCCTGTAGAGTTGTCTGATAGAGCATCTCCTATGTATGTGCGACGTTGAAGCAGTTCGTATTGGCCATCAGGATTCTGGTAACCTGTTCCATTGAGAACTTTCTCCACTACTGCCCAAAGTAAGAGTGATTCTCTGTCCCGAACATCGGGTTTAAGCCTAGTCATGATGTTTCTGTGAAGTCCGCCAAATGTATCGCGAGCGTCCCTACTCATTTTGTAAATTCGTGGTTTGTATGCTGGGCCAAAGAGATCAAGAACAAACAGGTCTAACTCTCGATCGTATTTCAGTAAATCCAATGTATTCGTAACTTCTGGTGTACACCCTTCAAGATGTTTCATATCAATGTGCACTCTTCCTCCATTAAAACGGTGCCGCGCAGGCATACCATAAACATTGGGGGCATTAACGCCCTCCGCTCCCCGTAATTTCTGCACAATATAGTTGTCTCTTTCATCTTTATCAGCGATCTCATCAAATTCAATCGCATACTCGTGCTCAAATCCTTCCACTCTCTCCGAAGAATCATTATTGAGCGGTACTTTTTCATCACGATTAAAAATCCAATTAAAATTCATCTCAAAGAAGATGAATGCCCACTTTTAAAGATAATTGTTTTCTCTTCTTAATTTCCTATCACTTTCTTGCCGTTCATGTAGGGCTGAAGGACTTCTGGAATCTTTATTGTGCCGTCTTTCTGCTGGTTATTATCTATAATGCAAGCCATCATGCGCTCAGTTGCAATGGCTGTGTTATTAAGAGTGTGCACGAATGTGAATTCATTATTGTCCTGATACTTGGTGTTGCTCCTCCGCGCCTGATAGTCTAAACAATTTGAGCATGACCCCAGTTCGCGGTAAGCATTCTGGCTTGGGAACCAACCTTCAAAGTCCACCGTTTTAGTAGGAACGCGCCCCATGTCTTGAGATGAGAGGATGACAAACCGGAAGGGGATTTCAAGAGCCTTGAGAATTTCCTCTGAATTTTTGAGGATGAGATCAAACTCTCTCCATGAATCTTCAGGCTTGCAGAAAATAAACTGTTCGATCTTCTCAAACTGATGGATCCTAAATATGCCTTTCGTGTCCTTGCCGTGCGAGCCCGCTTCCTTCCTAAAACAAGGAGAAATCCCTGCAAGGCGAAGCGGAAGCTCTGCAGGTGAGAATGTGGTATTAATGCCATATGCATTGAGCGCATGCTCCGCAGTGCCTATTAAGTACAAGTCCTCCCCTTCAATTTTATAAATCATTTCCTCAAATGCCTTGAGGGGCAGCGCTGCTTCAAGAGCTGCTTTGCGGAGCATATACGGTGGCTGCACCAGTGTGAATCTTTTCTTCTGCAAGATATCTAAGGCAAAACTCATAATGGCCAGATTGAGCTTCACAAGGTCACCTTTCAAGTAGTAGAAGCGCGATCCTGCAACATTAGATGCTTTTTGCGTGTCGAGCATATCGAGCGCTTCAAGAATATCTGCATGATCTTTATGAGTGAATGTTGACTTATTCTTACCATGCTCGAGGATGACTTTTTTATGAGAAGCGTCTCCGAGTGGAACAGATTGATCGATGATATTAGGTATTTCTTTGAGAATATTGTCGCGTTTCTCATTAAGCTCCTTCATCTTGTTCTCCTTCTCTATAAGCATCTTCGGAATCTTTTTTGCTTCTTTGAGTAACGTGTCTGCCTTCTTTCTTTTCTTCTTCAATTCGCTAATTTCCTTAGAAACCTGATTGCGCTTATTTCTTAAGTGGTCAACTTCTGCTTTGAGCGCCCTCCATTCATTGTCCAACTTCATCACAAGATCTACTTCTTCAGTAGGCATTCCTCTTTTCTTTTGACTCTCTTTGATTATCTGAGGATTTTCACGGAACAGCCTGATATCGAGCATTGTCCGACTAGCAATCTCTGATATTTAAACCTAAGGGAACCAAGTTTCTCTCAGGGATTTATAATCCCTGATGACCGTCAAGAATCGGCAGATTCTTGAGGCCTTTTGGGTCAACTTCCTAAGAACCTACGGTTCTTGTGGGTCAACTCCCTTTAAGAAACCTACGGTCGTCAAGGACGAAGTCCTTGAGCGCGCTCAGGAATCTTTTATTCCTGACGTCTTGTGGGTCAACTCCCTTTAAGATGCCGAGGTTCCCTAGAGCCCTTATTAAAGATACTCTGAGTGATCCTTGCCTTTCTTAAGCTGTTCACTATGCCTTTTCCCAAGCTGCTTGTAAAGATTCTTGTTAGTCTTGAATTTCTCAAGTATGTGGGCAGCATACTCGCCTCCGAGATGATGAGGAATAAGGACATAATCAACTCCTTGATCATATAAGCTGAAAGCTTCCCTGGGCTGTTCTGCAGTCGCTATGAATGCGGACTTTATTCCATTCTCATTTAGATATTCTTGTATTGCTCTGTTTGGCTCTGGTTCAGGAATTGTGGATATTATCAGTTTTACCTTGTGCAACTCAAGCTGCCTCAAGAAATCTTTATCGCTTGCATCTCCATAGATGCAGTTCACTCCCCATTTTGAAAGTGAAAGAATGACTTTGGGATTATGGTCGACCACTATAAATGGAGATTTTATTTTCTTCAAAGAACCAAGTATCTTGTATCCCATCCTATGATAGCCTATAAGCACCACGTCGTAATTGTTCTCTACATTCTTAATTGAGTGAGGGCTCTTGCCTTCAAATACATTGAGCATGTGGCTTATCTTATTGAATATCGAATGTGCATAATACATCCCATAACTGCTTATCCCTATAGTTATTATCGCTACCAAAATTGCCAAGTTCATAATCTCCTGCGGTACATGACCTAGAGTAAAGCCCAACAGTATAAGGATAAGTGAGAACTCGCTTATCTGGGCAAGACTTGAACCTGCAAGAAAATTTGTCCTTTTCTTATATCCAAAAATCCTCAAGATACTCATCACTATAACTGGCTTACCTATTATAATGAACAATGAAAGAAGGGCTGCATTCTGGACGAGATTCCAGGAAATGGTACCTGCAAGCTGACTTCCGAAGAATACAAAGAATAACACTACAAAGAAATCCCTTAATGGCTTCATCTTGCTTCCAAGATCCATAGTATATTTACTTGAAGCGAGAGACATGCCTGCAATCAATGCCCCTATCTCAAGAGAAAATCCAAGATAATCAAAAAGTGATGCAAGAAGCAATGCCCAAGCTATGCCGAACAAGAAAAGCACTTCCTGGTTCCTAGAGAGATAATTCATAAATCTGCCTAATACAAATGTGGCTCCCAAGAAAACTACTCCTATGAGGGCCACCACAATCACTACCTTATACAAAATAGAGTACAATCCGCCACCCTCATTTAAAAGAGGGACCAACATCAGTGCTATGCTGGCAATAAAATCTTCAACTATGAGTATACCCAGAGCGATGCGGCCATGGAGAGTATCTATTTCTTTCTTGTCTGAGAGTATCTTGACTACGACAACTGTAGATGAAAAGGCAAGGGCTGCACCAATATAAAGTGCTGTCAATGAAGAGAAACCTATACCTATAGCGATAAATCCCCCTATAACTCCCGTCAAGAGAATTTCTGCAAACCCTGCCGCGCTTGCAACGCCTCCTATCTCCTTCAATACCCTAAAATCAAGAGATAGACCTACTATAAAAAGAAGAAATGCCACACCAATATGGGAAAATATTTGAATAATCTCTGCAGATGGACTGATGGGGCTAAGAAATTTTAGAAACAAGGGGCCTACAATTATCCCTGCAATTAGGTATGCGATTATTGGAGGCTGCTTTATCATCCTTGCTATAACTGTGGTTATTGCTACAATACCAAGAATAATACTTAAAGACCATAACACCTCTTGAGCCATATTTTGATAAAGTTGAGAGTGTTTTTATATCTATCCGAGTACATTATGAAAGTATAATGCTTATCTCTTATCTTCCAATACTAGATAAGATTATAAATCTTTATTGCATAGTTTCGTAATGAGAAAAGTCCTGCCATTTATTGCAGTTGCACCGCTTTTTTATAGTCTCTCTGCCTCTGATTTTAAATTTGATTATAGCCATACATGGTATGTTCAACCTCTTAAATATTCTACTGTCTCTGTAGGGTATAGTCCTGATTTAATGACTCTTTCTTCAAAGTTAAAAAATAATTTAGCTCTGCAATATGTAAGGGATCGTTGCCAAAATATCTTTATAGGTGAAAACCTTGATGAATTAAGAGAGAAGTATAATGCTAGCCAAGATTCTTTATTAGCGAATATTTTTGGTCTACATAAAGAATTTTCTTTGAGAGATAAATCGATAAGTCCTGCCCAACGCATTAATGCTCTCCTAGAGAATTCTGTGCAGATGCACAATGCATTACGGCAAAGACCAGTTGCAATGAGCCAAGATCCAAATAGAAAAAAGGACTGGATGAAATGGAAGCACGATTTTCGTTCCTTGCTAGATAAAGAATTTGATGCTCTAGAAGAGATTGTTTATTTGGCAGTACAACTTTCCGAAGGTAAATCTCCTAGAGCTGCAATATTTAGAAAAAAACTCTCAGATAAAGGAGTCACCCACCCAGATTACCTCTCTCGAGATTTAGGGGTTATTAGAAATCATGTTATTTATTGGTACGATGCCGACCCTATTGGGACACTAGGATCATTGTTTACTCCACAAAGGAAATTCTAATAACAAAGTTTTAAAAGATAAGCTTTTTTCAGATCAATATCATGTTCACCTCACATGGCTGAGGTGAAGGGCCTGTCGCACGCGGCGCGACAGGCTCACTTCTTATACGTGTGGAACTTTAGCCTATTGTTCTTGAACATCCTATCCCAGGCATTATAACAGAGCCTTGCAAACACCAGGATGCTTGCTCCCAATGTAAATCCAGCTATCACGTCAGAGAGCCAGTGAGCATTAAGGTAAATCCTGCTTGCACCTATCATCACAACAAGAAATATGGAAAATATTGTCAAGTACATCTTATACTTCCTTGAAATTGAAGTCTTCCAAAATGCGTAAAGCAAGAGTCCTATGAACAATGTTGCTATTGTAGCATGACCGCTTGGGAAAGAGAATCCTTCTGACAATGTTATTATTGAATCTGGCCTTGCCCTGTGAATCCATTCTTTTATTCCGTAAAGAATCAATGCCCCTGCCAGCATTGCTGCTCCAAAGAAAGTCGCTTCCCTATGTTTCTTATTGAATATATACCAGAAAAATATAACTATTGAGACAACCATCAAAACCTGCACGTCGAAGATGACCTCAATAAATCTAGCTACATATGTCAAAAATTCGTCGTTCAGTCTCTGGACCGCTGATGAAAGAGACTGGTCTAGAGTAATCCAAAATCCTTTTCGAGATACATTCCTCAATATACTCCAGAAGAAAAATATTCCTGCTATCCCCAAAATCCATAGTATCTTGCTCTCATTAGACATTGCATTCTTCTTACTTACAGATGAAGCTATGTAGTACCAAGACAAAGCGCTTATTATTATCAAAAGGACTATTATACCTGCATACCTTTCTATATAATGATAGCTTTCCCCAAGAAAATATCCTAATAAAACTGAGAATAGGGTCCAGATAAGGGCTCCGAAAAATGTAAAGAATAAGAATCTCTTGAAAGAAGACCTATGCGCTCCTGAAATAAATGGCACCAATGCCCTCGTAAATCCGTGCATGTGGCCTAACAGGATGGACTTCCCAAGGTGGTCTCTCATCAGAGCCCGCGTCTTGTTAAGATATTCTTTTTTGAAGAAAAAAAATCCCCCGTATCTTTTAAGAAGATTCATGCCATATCTCCTGCCTATATAATAAGTAATGCAATCTCCAAGAACAACCGCTATCAAGATAGTTGCAATAAGCAAACCAAGATTAAATATTCCTTGTTGAGCACCTATACCTGCAAGCACCACAATAGTCTGCCCGGGCACTATGGGATTTAAGAAGATTATAGACTCTGCGAGAGCTACTAAGAAAACTAGGATATATTTAAGATTTGTAGCTGCGATGGACTGTACGAACTCCTCTAACATTAATAGAATAATAAAAAGGGCTTTATAACTATAACGACTTTGTCTTCTTCCTGTGGTCTATAAGATAGACTATAAGGCTTGCTATTATCGCGCTTATGAATATCCCCCAGAAAAGAGTCCATCCAGATATGCCTGTTGATTGTGTGACCGAAGGAGGTGCTGTCTGATTTGTCTCTTGTGGTATGCTTACTTCCGTGATTGGAGAACTATTAGTCTTCTCCTCCACCTTTGGGACAGCTATAGGCTCATTTATAGTCTGCACTGTCAACGATGCCTTGCCATTTGTTATGTTCTCTACCTTTATGTAGAGATTATAGAAAGAAGGAGATGTCAAATTGAGTTTTATACTCTGGCCCGCCCCAAGAAGAAAGTTGATTGGCTCACTCCTTATAGTGATATTTACATATTTATCTGAGACTGTCTCGACAATAAGAGTATGTTGCACGGCCTTCTCATCAAATATATTGAACTTTATCTTGTCCTCCTTCTTAACCTCCTGAGTAAATCCCCTTGAGACTTGATCCTGGCTTGGGCTGAACGTGCTTGCTCCTGTACCTCCACCGTCTCCACCTCCACCGCCCCCACCGCCGCCAGAAGAACTTGAAACTGGTGCCGAGATTGTGATTGTCCTAGAGTTTGAATTTCCCGTGTTCTGGGCAATATCTGTGCAGTTAACATTCCATGTATAACTTCCTGCCCCGAAAGTTATCTGAAATGACTGATTCAATGTCTGATTTATGAAAGTGCTGTTTGTAGAATTCACAGAACCGCCGATTATAAGAGAACAACTTGAGAGATTAAGATTGTCAGTGACATTGAAGATAAGATTAAGAGTCGTAGATGAGGCCGTCTCAGCATATGAATCAACAGGACTTAATAGAGTAACATTTGGTGTTGAAAGGTCTATAGTGAAATTGCCTGCAAATGTGCTGTTGGAATTACCTGCAGTATCATTACAGTAATACGTCACATTATAGTTCCGGTCATGCACGAGAGTCAAGTTAGTGGCATTGAATGTTCTATTATTTATTGAACTCATGGAATAGTTTTTAGTACCATGATCAAGAGAATAAAGACAAGATGAATTCTCATTCAAAGTTATGTTGAACCTTCCAGCATTATAGTAGCTGCCATTTAATGGAAGAGTGATATTTATCACGGGCTTTGTAATATCGTAGGTTATGGTCTTATTTGATGTCGCAAATGTCCCATTATTTGAAGTATCTTTGAAGAGACAGTTCCAGGAATAAACTCCTTCTGAGGTGAAGTTAATTGAGAAGTTTTTGGATGAGCTCGTGCCAGATATGTTTGTAAAGCTGACATTAATCTCTGAGCTGGTAACGTTCCAGAGATAGAATGTTACATTTGATATGTTAAGACTTGAACTAACATTACAGACATATGTTTGATTTGTGTTAGTAAAAAGATCTCCAGCAGGAGATACGAGATCAATAATAGAACCTGAAATTGTAAGGGTATTATTGAGACTTGCAAACGTCTTGTTATTGTTCTCATCTGTAAATAAGCAATTCCAGACATAGGTTCCACTAGAAATATTTGTGACGTTAATTTGAAGCACTGCCGCACTTCCATTCAAATTCATTGATGTTTGATTGTAGATGGAAGAAGTTGAATTCCAGAGGTAAAATGTGCCGTTTTTAATAGCAAGATCCGTAGCGTTGCAGAGAAATGTTTGATTGATAATGAGCGAAGCAGTCGCATTAGAAGGGGAGACGAGAGTGACATTCGGGGAGAATGCATCTAAAGATATGATTGCAGAGTATATATCGATACGAGAGATATTATATCCTGCTGGGACAGTTATGTTTTTACCATAGATTTTTAGAGCGTTTTCAATAATTGCCCGCGTAGCATTGCCTCCATTGGTTTGAGAACGATAAAATTGCTTGATTAAGGCTACGGCTCCTGCGACGTGAGGTGTTGCCATGCTTGTACCTTGCTTTCCACAATAGCCATTAGAAGATTCTGATGATATACAAGTAGAGTTAATTAATGTGGCAGAATTCGTTGATAAGCCGCCAGGAGCAAATAAATCAGTGAGATTGTTGTAATTACTATAACTTGCAATTGAATCTACTTTGGATACAGATGATACTGAAGTCGCATTTTGAATACATGCTGGAGCTGAAATAGCAGTATTATTTCCACTATTGCCTGTCGCCGCAATCACTGAGATATTGTGTGCTGTAGCGTTATTAATTGCTCTTGTCCATGAAGTCGCCAGATCAGCATCGCAATAATTCTGAAATAAATCTGAAGTACCGAGACTCATAGTTATTACGCTTATACTGTAATTATTCCTATTATCTTTACACCAATTTATTGCATTAGTCAAATCATCTACAGCATTTGAATGATGACCTTCTCCACTTGCATTTAGAACTCTTACACCTATAAGGTTTGCATCCGGTGCCACGCCCTTTAATGTCCCGTTTGCGGCTACAATTCCTGCGACATGAGTCCCATGACCGTTATCATCTATTAAAGTACAGTTTTCTGCGCAGTTTTTATTTAAACAATCCACAATACAAGCAGTTTTGTTCTTTCCAATTAGGTCTGAATGAGTAAAGTTTATTCCAGTATCTATGACGCAAACTGTTTCTCCAACTCCAGTCAAGTTTACATTATTTATACCAAGCGATGCACTTGCTGTTGAATTTACAATCGCCCTAGAGTTTTGTAAGAAGGCTTTAATTTTGTAGGCAAACTCTATCTTTTCTACATTTGGATTTAATTCAAGATTTTTCAATTCAGATGGAGTAACTTTGACGATAATTAAATCGTCCTTTACCCTAGTGGCTTTTGCCTGATATTGAGAAAGAGAAAAAGTAGAAGATTTTAATACAATATTCTTACTAGGTTTAGTTTTTATCACTACATCTACAGTATCATTGTTTCCAAGATGTTTATACACGTCGTCTGTGACTTTTGAAGGAGAGTCATCTGCATCAAGAAAATGGCTTCCTAGAATTACAAAAAACAGGCTTAAAACTATGATTATCTTTTTTCTCATTGTCTTTTCACAACACACCTCTTATTTTGACAGCTGCAGCTTGCCTGACCACAATCCAGAGTGCCTGGTTTGCATTCCTGGCTGCAAATAACACCCTTACATTCTGGAGCCTGATTCTTTAAAACGCATGATGCAGGATGGCAACATGAAGAAGGAACACAATCTGAATCTTTTTCACAAGAATCTAGAGTAGGCGCAGACTTGTTTGAAGACAAGAACACAGCCAATAATACTGTAAAAAATAATAATGCAAGGAGGATTTTGATTACCTTGGTCTTTCTGTTCCTTGCCATTGAATATACTAAATTCAAAGCTATTTAAGCATTGAGGGTAGATAAGATTACACTCTAGCTCTTCTGTATAATGCAGTACCTCTAGGCGCAATTCCTACCGGCTTGAGATCGAGCAGTTGATGATGCTTCCTGTGCTCATAAAACGGTAAGATAAATAAGGCATTCGATCTTGCGTGTTCATTCAAAAGACTAAGCAAAGAAGACATGTGTTCTGGCCAGAGATAGCCGTTGATAATATCCGCGCAACCTATATTAATGCCTAGTTCTTCATAAGGATTATCCAAGAATTCAGTCCTCATGACTTTCGATCTTTCAGCATCTATAAGATATTGCTCTTCATTATAACTATGATGAATATTGCCTACTGCGAATCTACAATTACCTTTAATATATCCTCCTAACAATGCACTAAAATAATTTATACGTGCTCTTGAAACAAGTCCAGAATCTGCATCGATACCAAATGACCTTAATCCTGCTGCTGAAGCAAGAAGAGCCCAAGGGCCATCTCCACACCCAAGCTCTAAAGAAATACTATTATCAAGGCCTCTTTGGATAATATCACATATCAGATAAGAATAGTCTGGTTTTTGATTGTCGTAAGGTATCCATCCAGGTAATTTGACTCCACTCATCCTCTTACGCAACAAGTCTCTGTGAGATAAATCTATAATCTCTTGTACTCCCTTAAGCCTTAATATCAAAGACTGTCCCATTATATCTCCCGCATAAAAGTCTTTTAAAAACTTTACTTTTTGAATAATTTTAGATAGTTATTCCTAATAATCTCTCTCCCATCTTCAACTGATATCTTTCTCAGTCTGGCTAATTCCAAATAACTTCTTACTATATTTGCGGGCTCGTTTGGCCATATTTTATCTGGATGCAGGTAAGGAGAATCTGTCTCGCAGAATAACTGAGCCAGAGGTACTTCCTGAGCAATTGCCTGAAATTGCTCTGATTTTGTTACAGATGTGGGGACTGTTAAGAACCAGCCATTCTTTTGTATCCTTTCCACAAGTTTCCACTTGCCACAAAAGCAGTGCATTATCACTTTCATTGCATTGCATTTTTCTAAGAGCTCTATACATTCCTTTTCAGCTTTTCTAGAGTGAATTATTATTGGCATATCGAGCTCTATTGAGAGAGCAATGAACTTTGTGAAAATCTTTTTTTGGCGTTCATGATCTATATCGTCTTCTTTGAAGTCCATGCCTACCTCCCCTATTGCCACAATATATTTTTTATTAGCTTTTATGAATGCTATTTCTGAATCTATTTCCTTGTCAGTCATTTTTAATGCATCAATAGGGTATATTCCAAGACAAGCTTTTACTTCTTTATACTCTTTTGCCAAAGCAAGTGCTTTCCTGTTTGTCTCAGCATTAATCCCTTGAGTAAGAATTATTTCAACTCCTGAATTATTTGCATTTTCTATAACTTGAGAGATATTTTCAAGAAGGTCTAGATGGCAATGTATGTCTATGTAAGTCATTGAGTATCTCTCTTGTAAAAAAAACTATTACCTTTCCATCCTCTTCTTTTAGACCTTGAATCTGTAGCTACTGGCTTGGAAGATTCTATCTGAGATTGAACTTTCTCTCGAGTAAGATAATTATCAGGTAGAATAGTACTTTCATCAACACTTTCTAGTTTAGGTTTATCGGGATTCTCGATATTTATGACATAGATTTTTCCTTTAAGGCGAGGGAGCTCCCTCGCTCTCTCAAAAATAATGGCGCAAGTCTCCATAAGGTTTATACTTCCTGTAAGGTCCATTGAACGAGAAGAAGAAACATCACTCATCTTCTCTCTTAAGGTTCTAGGATCCTTATATGGGACAGGCTCTAAAGAATCACTTATAGGAGGACCTAAATAACTATATCTCGGAGCAAAATATGAATGATCCATATGACAAAGAAAATTTAGTAGTTTAAAACGTTTTCTAAATCAGTAACTATTTCTTTCCATTAAGCTTCCCTAATTGGGGGAACTGATCCCATGCAGAATTGAACAATTGATCAAGGGCCCTTGCAAAGAATTCTGAAGATAACCAGACAGCTACATCATAGTTTGGATGCACGGACTTATCATCAAGAAGCATGAACATCAATTGCTCATTGTCTACTACGGCAAATCTTGCATTAAGGTTATGGTTAGAAACATCCCTGATCTCTGCTACCTTTGAAAGATCTTTTGCCACCTTGATGTTATCTTGAGTGATTGGTGCAGCAATCTTAATTGAGACGCCGCGCTTCTTTGCTTTCTCAAGAGCAGGCATAAGAGCTTCGAGCTTCCTATTTATACCCTCAGCTGTTGTAACAAGAGTTATATTCTTCTCAGCGCCACGAATCATCATGTCAAGATGATTGTACATGTTCTGGCGACCACGAAGACTACCTGAGAGATCTGATGGCTCGACAAACTTTATGCCATTTGTAAATAGAGAATTCAATTCATCAAGGACCTCATCTCCACGCAATTTCTCAAGTCTCCTACTTTTCTCCTGGGCATTAACTATAAGATTCTTCTTAACTCTCTCAACAACCTCTTCAGGCTTCAAAGCAACAAACTTGATAGGCTTACCAATCTTCATCACAATAAATCCCTTCTTCTCAAGAGATTCCAATATGTCATAAGTCCTGCTTCTTGGAACATCCGATATGTTGCTTAATTCTCCTGCTGTAGAAACACCTCTGGAAAGGAGTGCTGTCCAAACTTTAGCCTCATATAAGTTAAGATCAAAAATTTTCCGTAATCTGCTTAAAAATTCTTCCTTTATTATCATATGTAAATTTGGCACTCTCTTCCTTAAATGAAAGGGTTTTGGTATTTAAACCTTTCCTCATGTATTCCTTTAAAATTACGAAAATGAGAAAAGAATCTTTTTATCTTTCACTTCGAATGACACTGGCTTTACATGATTTTTATCTTCGATAAATTGTATATCATTTGCATTTGTTCTCTCTGACACGAAGTGAATAAATGGCATCAAAATTTTTCTGGTTTCAGTATCCAAAGTCAATTTCAATACTATTTCTTGTGTCTTCACAAGACCAGCATTCTTCCTCTCTGCCTGTATCTTGCGCGCAAGCTCCCTTGCTAGACCTTCTGCCTCAAGTTCAGGGGTCAATAAAGTATCAAGCTCAACTTTTACAGTATCTCCCTTTACAATCTTCACATCTTTCACGTTCAACTGTCTTTTTATTATTGATTGCAACTCCTTTTTTACAGGTATTTTTGAAGTAACCGTAGCCAGAGCAAGAGGCCAGCGCAGTCCAATTTTGGCCTTGTCCCTCTCAGCCATACCAAACTCAATTATTCTGGCCAAGTTCTTGAATGATAAATCTAAATCTCCATCAATCTTCTTCGTATCTGCCCTTGGAAACGAGCTTAGATGTATCGATTCTTCATCCACCAATCTGTCTTTCCTTAATTCCTGCCACATTTTTTCACATAAGAATGGGGTTATTGGAGAAATAAGCAAAAGAAGGCCGTCCCTTATTTCTCGCATAAGTGGGGCCACTTCATCTGCCCTATCTCTGATCATCTGAATGTATGTCCTGCTAAGATCAAAGACTAAGAACTGTTCAAAACGATTTACAACATCGGTAAACCTATAACTATTGTATGCCTCTGTCACATCTCTTATAAGCGAGTTATATTGTGAGAGTATCCAATGATCTTCAGGAGATAACTTGGTTTTTCCTTTTGAAGGCGATAGCTGGCGAACGAAATTATTTATGTTGCCCATCATCATGAATATCCTCTGAATGTCTTTCATCTCATTATCGCTATAAGAGAAATCCTCTCCCTTAGATAGTTTGGCAAACATATATCTTAATGCGTCCCTTCCAAACTTCTCAATCACTTCAGCGGGAGTGGTATTATTGCCTTCTGATTTAGACATCTTACGCTTACTGATGTCCAAGACCATTCCATGCATGGCAACCGACTTGAAAGGCTTCTTCCCAAATGTTATCTCAGATAGAATCATCTGAGAGTTCCACCATCCTCTTATCTGGTCCTTGCCTTCTATATTAAGATCAGCTGGCCAGAATTGATCAAAGTCCTCTTTTTTTGCAGGGTAACCCAGTGCTGCCCAGCTCGAAACACCTGAATCAAACCATACATCCAGGACTTCCTTGACTCTTCTAAGAGGCTTCCCTTTCTTACCGGGAATCACTATTTCGTCAATCATTGGCTTGTGAGGGTCCTTGACTTTCATCCCTGAAAGCTTCTCCAATTCTGCGATGCTCCCTACAACAACCCTCTCACCTGTCTCTTCGTTATACCATATTGGAAGAGGGGTCCCCCAGTATCTCGCCCTTGAGACTGGCCAATCACCTATCCCTTCTAGCCAAGCCTTCATACGAAGCTTTACCCATGAAGGGACCCATTCAATTTTATCATTATCCTTGAGTAACTTCTTCTGAATGCCTGAAATCTTTAGAAACCACTGAGGAAGAGAAAGCATGAGAAGAGGAGTCTTGTCTCTCCAGCAAAGAGGATAATCATGCTCATAAACAAGTTTGTGAACAAGAAATCCATCCCTTTCTAGGTCTTCAATTATCTCCGTGTCAACTACTCTTGCATTCTTTCCTGCGTATTTGCCTGCCTCTTCAGTCATTATTCCATTTATATTAACTGGGCATAACATATCAAGACCTTCATCTCTGCCAACCTCATAGTCTTCCTTGCCATGGCCTGGCGCGCAGTGCACCAATCCTGTGCCCTCTTCTGTAGTCACATATCTTGGAGTCAATACGACTCTGTATCCATCCTTCACTTTAATTTTTGTATGGCGAGCAATAGGATTCTCATACTTCCACCCTTCCATTACTTTTCCCTTGAATTCTCTCACCAAAGTAAATCCCCTTTCAAGCATAGACATTACTGGAGCGATACGATCTTTGGCCATTATCCAGTGTTCACCTTCAGAAGTAGATATCTCCTGGTAAGTTATATCTGGATGGACCATCACCCCTGTATTTGCAGGTAATGTCCAAGGAGTAGTAGTCCATATCACAAGAAATGTATTCTTCTTCCCAACAACTGGGAATTTAACAAAAACAGAAGTGTCTTTCTGCTTTCCGTATTCTATCTCGTTATATGCAACGGCTGTTGCGCATCTTGTACAGACATGAACAGAGTATTTTCCAAGATAAAGAAGGCCTTTCTCTTCAGCTTTCTTGAAAGCGTGCCATATTGCCTCGATATAACCTGGAGACAGAGTGACATAGGGATCACTCCAATCCATCCAGATACCCAGATTGGAGAACTCATTGTTCATTTCACTTATATACTTCGTAGCGAATTCCTTGCACCTTGATATGAACTTGTCAATACCGAATGCCTCGATATCCTGCTTTGTTTTTGTCCCAAGCTCTTTCTCCACTTTGAATTCAATCGGTACTCCGTGAGTATCATATCCAGGCCTGTCGAAGACATCTTTTCCCTGCAATCTCTGGGAACGCATCGCGATATCCTTTAAGACCTTGTTTAAGGCAGTCCCGAGATGTATGCTCCCACTAGCATAAGGCGGACCATCCATGAAGTAGAATTTCTTGCCTTTCCTATTTTTCTCCTTACTCTTACCATATATCTCATTCTTATTCCAGAATTCAAGTACTTCTTTCTCTGTGCTTTTGGAGTTAAGCATATCCACTACCCGCAATATCTGCTTTTATATTTTTAGTCTGCATAAAGAAAGTTATTTTTTTGTAAGTCATGTTGAAAATTGATACGTCTAGGATAAGACGAGTTATTAAATGGTAATGGCTATGCTAGAAAAAGTACCTTTCGAGTTCTTTTGCATTGCCATGATACAATAGAATAAACCAATTATTTAAACTTTGGGATGTCAGAAACTACGTTCTTGTTATGCTTTTCTTAGTCCATCTCTTGTCAAAACTCTTGATCCATGAGATCAATGATACGATGAAGATAAAAAAAGATGAAAGTGACGCGACCATATCAAAAAAGAGGAAAATGATTGTAGATAAAATTGAAGTAAGTATGATTGCAATAAACCACTTTCTTCCTATAATGAGTTCATCACGGGCGAGCCACGCTATAATAAATCCTATTGGGGCTGATAGAAGCAATAAAAAAATAGAGAGAAATACATTAAGAAGTTCCATCTAAAATATCTATCTCCTTTGCAACAATGAAATCTTTATCTGTCAGTGTATGCTCTGAATGTGTAGAAAGAGTAATGTGCACGAAGTTATAGTCTAAGATTATAGATGGATGATGATTGTTCTTCTCAGCTATATCTCCTACCTTGTTGACAAAATTAAGGGCTTGCTTGAAATCATTAAATGAATAATCTTTCACTATTGAGCTGCCTTCTAATGCCCAGTTCTTAAGTTGAGACATATTCTGCTGTATCTCGCCGATATTCATATCAATGATTGTAAAATGAGGTACATAAGCTTTTTGCATCTGCATGAGAAGGTTTTTATATTTCTTTTAGGTTATTGTTATATGGAACTTCCTGAAAAGGTCAATATAGCCTCGATATCGCTCATCGCACTTCTTTCATTATATGTGATGATAGGAGTATATTCGGTAATGGGATTCTCAAATACATTGTCATCAATATTCAAAGGTATAAGTCAGGGGAATGAAGTTATTTTCAACATAGGCGCACTTCTAATTCCATTCTTGTTTGTCCTTAGCGCTATCTATCTATTTATGGCAATCAAACATTTCAATAATCATGGTAAAAGAAACCAACTCATCACATATGCATCTTGGATAAATTTCATTGTCCTCGGAATATCCATATCCTGGAGCCTGTCAATAATATTCAAGCCATCAAGCTGGTATTTATTTGCACTTAACGAGATAATAATTCTGCAATCTGTAACATTTATAGGAATGCTTGTTTCTTTTGCATTATTCCTTAAAGGTAGAAAGTAATCAGTCTAAAAGGCCTTTCATCTCTTTGACAAGATTTTCCTCTGTAGAGTAATCGTATATAACCCTTCCTTTTATGTCTACTTGAGGCACGGGTATCCTGCCGTCCTTCTGCACTGCCCCTTTTGCTCCTTCTTCGTCTTCTAAGACATTTATCTCGGTAAAAGAAATCTTATTCTTTCTCAAGAGGTCCTTAAGCTTTATACAAAATGGACAACCTGACTTGACATAAACAGTTATTTCAGACATTAACAAGCACGGAAAAGAAGCTTTAAATAAGCTTCTTCCATGCAATTATATGGCAGAACAAGCACAAACACAACCTGAACCATCAAAAGATGAACTTATCGGCTTTCACAAAGGTGCATTGAACACCCTTGTCGCTGAAAGAAATGAGCTCTTCAGGATTGTCCAAATAACTGAGAGCCTTATTGGAGCGCATATAAAGGAATTAGAAGCCCTTGGCGTAAAGATACCGACTCAAAGTGAAGAGAAGAAGAAATAACTAAAACAAGTTTTCCTTAGTTATTTTGATTTGTTATATTTCTCATGAGCGAGCTCTTAATAACTGCGATCCTGGAAACGCATTATCATACCTCGATACTAAATTTTACTATGAACAAATTGCTCTATTTTTCTTCTCATTTTTATAATATCGCGTTATCGAAGCAAAATGAAGTGATACCAATTCTTGAATCCTGCGAAATTATAGTTATTCCCTTGCTAGGAGAATTGCATCAAGGCTCCAACGAGTGGGAGCAAAAATACTGCGTATTTCATCTTCTAATATTTCTGCGCTGCCTTCGGCAATAAGTCTCCCCAACCTGCAATTACTGTAGAAAATGTTCAAGTTATCGTCCCAGCTGGCGCACCAACTGTCGTAGTAGTCCCAGACCACCCCGTGAACGCCATTAATATCCTGAATGAAGTTATTATCGTTTAAGAAATCTTGCGCTTTCTCTCCGTAAATCAATCCTTTAGAGGAAACTATAACTGGAAGTACTCCATAACACTTTCCACCTGGGCGCAATCCTAGAGAAGAAAATGATGCCACTAAAGGCAAGACGTTTATTTCTTGTTCTGCACTGTTGAGGACAGCAGTTCTCGAAGTCTCTATTAGTGCTTGTGCAACTTCTTGATCTGGATTGTCATCACTGTAGACGGCAATGCCGTGGTCGACTAGAATATCTTTACACAGTGCGTTTGCATTCAGTAGGCCTGCATTATAATGCTGAATTCCTTCCTGAATTGTTGGAAGTCTTTGAGGATTGTTGGTTTCTTTCGTTTTGTCCGTTAATACTTGATTTACTAAAATGCCTTTGAGTGTACTAATATTATAAATCTCTGCTGTGACTGGATCTACATCGAGGCTTCCTTGAAGACCCTTAGCAGAGGCATAGTTATTTTTGATGAATGTATTTGTGTCTGTTGCCAGTAATGTGGCTTCTTGGAGTGTGAATGGGCGAGAATATGTATAGAGTTTTGTTTGAGGATTGTAACTAAAGACGAAAATATCTGTGTTTGTAATTATCTGATTGATTATTTTCACAGGATTTTCTGTACTAGTGTTATCCATGGTTTTTGCCTTTGAATGACATTTAAAAATATTTCTAGTTAAATTATTACAATCAAAAAAACAATCCGCCACTGCGACTTAAACCTCGAGGATGTTAATCCTCGATGGCATTCAAGAATCTTAGATTCCTGAGGAGGTTTGGTTTTCTTCGGTTCCCGAAATAATATCAAAAAAACGATGCGCCACTGCGGCTTAAACCTCGAGGATGTTAATCCTCGATGGCATTCAAGAATCTTAGATTCCTGATGAGCCGCAGTTTGATGCAGGCGCTCGTTTCACCAAGAACATTGTTCTTGGATGCCATCAAGAATCTTCGATTCTTGAGGTTTGGATGCTCAAGGAACAACTCCAGCTTAAAAGCTGGAGTTTTAGTCAAGTTCCTTGACATAAAGACTTTAAAAATTCCCTGAGCATCCCAAACATAAAACCTTAGTTGGGCTCGTTGGAATGACGTGGGTCTTACAGAACTCCTTGAAGCACCGGCTGCACTTCTTAGTACATCTTTTGCAATATTCTCTCTCGCATCTATTACATCTCCTGAACTGGCATATCTTGCAGGATCCCTGTGTACAACCCTTGCATGGAAGAATGCAAGATTTGCAGATTACATGTCCGGATGAACATAATTTCAGAGAAGAGAGAGACTCCTTGCATGATTCGCAATTTATAGAGGTAAAGCTACTCTCCTTTGAGTCGTATAAAAAATCTAAGGGCTTCCCAATGACCTCGTTATTTTTCAATAGCATCCTGCATTCGTAAACTGGATAATATATCACCGTAGTATTCAAAAGCTTGGTATCCATATTGAGCCCGTGCTTCTGGACCTCATCATTAAGAAGGAAATCTTTTTCCTTTTTCAACTTGGACTTTTTATCTTCTTCAGTTATTTTTTGCAACTGTTCATTGATTCTCTTTAATTTTAACTCAGCATTCTTTTTGTCGACCTTGCTATTTGGATCTTCAAGCTCTTTCAATTGCGTGTTTAATGATTGCACTTGTTTGTCGATCTCCTCCTCTTGTCTTTTATAGTGTGAATCTATCCTCTGTAATTCCCTAGATAATTTAGACTTCAAATTAGTTCCTATATCTGCAACCTGCGGCTTAAGAAGCTCTTTCAAAATAACCTTAGATGTTGAATAATTCTCCTTTATGCCAGATATCTCTATATCTTCCTTTCTTCCTTCCTCAAACTGGAACCTTTTCTCATCGAAAGTTACTGGCTTACCTTCCTCTAGATATATCGATATCATCTTCTGTTCTTTCTCATTAAGATACTGGAATGTAGTAAGGAAAGTGAACCTGACCATAGTCTTATAGCTGTGTTTCTTTTCAAATGAAAAAATATCGCAATCATTGAAAACAACCTTGTGCTTAAGAAGCTCTTTTGGATCCATAACCCTTAATTTCAGTAGAGTCGTTTGCCCTTTATTCTCGAGATAAAGAGCTATTGCCTTAAGCAAAAAGCTTCCCTTAGCGATAAGTTCTGTGTCCTTACCTTCCTCAGACCTATCGAAGACCAACTTCAGAGGAGATTTCTTCCCGAAAAAATCCTCGAAATCCTTTGGTACCTTATCTACCCTGAGCATCTGCCCTTCCCATATAGTCTTTGCGCCGAGATTCTTGAAAAAATTCGCCGTGAATTCCTTAAGCTCCGCCAGTTCCTTCATTCTTGTCCAATACCTCCATTGTGGCAGTCTTAGCCTTTTTGTAATCTTCCATGCCTTTCTCCAACATTTCGGCAATTTTTTCGACCTCGGATGCAAAAATATCAAGATTATTCTTCGAATCAATAAAGGCATTCATAAGCATCTCTTCTATCTTATTCACACCGCCGGTCCCGCGCTCATCTAGGCCCAGATTGAATAATATGATTGGTAATTCTCCTATGACAAGACCTATGCAACACATCTTGTTTATTATAAGATCTACCACATGCTCCTCAATAGTCTTTTTTGTAGCGAGACTGTATATCTGCATATCGCTTTTCTGCCCAATCCTGTCCAAACGACCAATCCTCTGCTCTACAGCCATTGGATTCCATGGAAGATCATAATTGATAAGGATATGGCAGAACTGGAAATTTAGACCTTCTGAGCCTGTCTCTGTGCTTAACATTATCTGAGCCTCTTCTTTGAACTTCTTTACAATCTCTGACTTCTCCTCTCTATCAAGCCCGCCAAGATACTCAACTATCTTTAAATTGAAAGGCTGAAGTTTCTCAACTATATACCTTAATGTAGTGGGGTGTTTTGTATATATCAACATCTTGGCATCTTTCTCTTCTTTAAGGATATTCCCAACCAATTCAACCAGTTTCTCTATCTTTGAATCTTTCTTCACCATTCTATAATCAGAGAGTATTCTTGATGCTATCTCTCTTGTTGTCTGATGGTATTTCTGATCATCCACTATCTTCTTAAGCGACTCCATTGCTGATCGAGATGAGCTAGTTATTTTTGGCAAGATAGCAAAAATCACCAGTCTCCCATTTATCTCATTTCCATTTGCAGAGAGATACTTTGTCTTGAGAAGATCGCAGATGGAATCATATATCCTATACTCTTCCTGAGAAAGTTCTACAGGTACTATCTTAGGTATTCTTTTCCTGTAACTTACTTTTGTTTGATCTCTTCTCCTTCTCACCATTACCTCGTCAAGTCTTCTCTTAAGGTCATTGGGGTTAAGAGGGTGCCTTTTATTTCCTCTATGAAGGAATTGCTTCTTAAATTCCTGGATAGTTCCAAGATGGCCCCTCTTCAGAAGGTTTAGAAGATTGTACAACTCGAACAAGTCATTCTGAAAAGGTGTAGCTGTAAGTATCAGAAACCTCTTTTTCTTCAATTTATCGACAAACTCCCATCTTACTGTATTCTTATCCTTCAATTTGTGAGCCTCATCCACAATCAACAGGTCCCAGGAGATATTATGTGCCCGGTCATGTTTGAAAATCTGAGTATCTTTGTATTGTATCTTCACCCTATCAAGAGAAGCAATGACAAATGGTGAAGTGCCCCAGTCTTCTTCTTTTTCAATGATTTTGAAGTCAAGATTAAATTTTTCCTTAAGCTCTGCAACCCATTGATCTACTAATGAGGGAGGAGTCAGGATAAGAGTGTTCTTCACTAGTCCGCGTTCTATACATTCCCTCAATGCGATGCCGGCCGTCACTGTCTTTCCAAGACCTACTTCGTCAGCAAGCAAGCCTGAGCCGTTAAGATCTCTCAATATCTTAAGAGCGCCTTCCCTTTGATGAGGAAGGTCATATTCAAGAGATTTCTTTATAGACTCATAAGACAAAAGCTCCTTAATCTCATTGTCCTGAGATACTTCCTCTGCTTCAATCTTAAGTTCCATTATCTCCTTGGAATCAAAGTTTTTCTTCTCTATCTTATCAAAAAACTCGTCACTTTCATCCGAAAATGACTCTCGAATTATAATTTCTGGTTCCATATTTCCCTCTTTGTGTAAAAGAGGAATTTGTAAGAGCAGTATTTAATGTTATAGATAGCAGAAGATAATTTCTTAATGATATTGATTCTTTAAAAAACGGTAATAGCTCTTGACTAATAAAAAATATACCTTACTTTAGATATTTCTAAATAAAATAGATAATTTGAACAATTGAAAATCTTTGGCTTGTATATACACTTTTTACCTAGTTATTACTATTTCGGCTTTAATAGTATTTTCAGCGAATCCTTTAAACAACAAACTTAGAGGTAATCACACAATTTGCGGCACAATAATCTCAGATTGAGCAAGATATTATGAAATTAACATATATTTGAATTCCGACAAGTTTATAATAGATATTGTTTACTATTTCTTATGAAAAAGACCTTTTACATTATTGGATTGAGCTTATTACTTGTAATTTTAGCTGTTTTCCTATTCTCGATCAATATACAAAATGATTCTAGTCCTAAATTGGTGGAAAAAACACAGACACAAGATCAAAATAAAATCAAAAAAACGATGCGCCACTGCGGCTTAAAAGCCGCAGTTTGATGCAGGCGCTCGTTTTTTGGATGCTCAAGGAACAACTCCAGCTTAAAAGCTGGAGTTTTAGTCAAGTTCCTTGACATAATAATCCATGCTTGCCCCCGTTAAATTTCTTAGCAAAGAAGCAAAGCTTTCCTCTGAGCGTATTAAGGCGGATGTAGCTTCTCGCCCCCTTTGTGCTTCCTTTCGCTATATTTGCTCCTACTTCCATATCTGTAAGGAATCTCATTATTATCTCAAAATTAGCCTTAGAAACGCATGAAATGCCTTTCATGGCTTCTTCTTTCCAGGCTAAGTACCTTTCCTTGTGTTTGTAGGGATCTATCTTCATTGTATTACCGAGGCTTATTTTTAATTAAGCCTTGTTTGGGTTTTGTAATACAAATTATAGGCAAACTCTAGAGATTCGGAGTCTCTCAAAAATCACAAGAAGGTAATACGCCCGGACCAGGATTTGAACCTGGGAATCCTTTCGGAAACGAGATATTTGCCATTTGCGTCTTCCTTCCTTAAAGAAGGTTGACCCACAAGGAAACATTGGTTTCCTTAGGTAGCAATCTCGCGCCGTAACCGCTGGGCCATCCGGGCATACTTGGGGTTAGAATCAAATGCTTTTAAACGTTTTTGCTAAGGGAACATCACCATAACCAAAGTTTGTTTGTAATAATTGAAAGTATGTTGACTAAAAGAAGTGCTGCAAATGTTATGAAAACACTCCAGTGTTTGTGCTTGAGAGCGAAGGTTATCCAAAGAATATTAGAAATTGACCAAATATAGAATGAGAGTGTATAGCCGTCGAGCACACTTAATTTTATCAATCCTGCATTCAAAATCGCTCCTATGAGTGTCAATAATGTGGCCAACCATTCTATGACGTGATCGTGTAATTCCTTCTCAATAATTTGGATAGTCTTGAAACGATTCTTTTTTGCCATTATGATAATCCCTCATTCTGTAAGTCCTTAACGTAAGTTAATGCAGAAAATATACCTATTATGCATGTGGCTATTGCTAGATATAATGAAAATGAGAACACTTCATTTTTAGTACTCAAGAGTATTGCGGGAAGAGTCACGCCTTGCATGAATGTGGTCAGTTTGCCAATAAATCTTGCATCTGGCACTGGCTTCCTCCAGACGAATGCAACTATGGCGAAAGGAAAACTGACAATTTCCCTTGAAAGGATGAGGAAAACCTGGAACATGTGAGATCTGGTCAATACTCCCTGTATGCTGAAATCGATAATTAAGGCAATGGCAGTCATGGTCATCAAAAATCTGTCTGCGATCATGTCAAATTGCCTTCCAAACTCAGTCACTGTCTTTGTACGCCTGGCAATCTGGCCATCTAGAAAATCAGTAAGCATACCTATTATAAAAAATATTGCCACGGTGACAAGACTAAATCTTGCAAAAATCAAGTATATAATCGCGAAAGTTATTACTACCCTGATAAAGGTCAGAGTATTAGGAATATTCCAGATGTTCTCCCTTTTGCTCTTCTGACTCTTCTTCATCGTACTTTAAAGGTAGCAACCTTTAAAAGGTCTTGCTCCGCTGTATCATCAGCGCGGTAGAGCAGCCTGGAGTGCTCGCGAGGCCCATAACCTCGAGGTCGTGCGGTTCAAATCCCACCCGCGCTATTTAATATGATCAAGTCGGTTATCTTTGATTTTGATGGCGTCATACATGACACTTTTAATCTGGCATACAGCATATATAAAAAATTAAACCCTCAATTTCTAAAAATAGTTATAAGGACATGTTCAACGGAAATGCATTTAAAGAATATGACAATTTATTACTTTCAAAGGAACTACGCCCAATTGATGAATTCTTTAAGTTACAGGAAGAGGAGTTCAAGGTATTGAAAATTGAGGAAAGAATAAAAGAGGAGCTGTCTAAAATAAACAAAAAATATAAAATGTATATTATAACTTCGAATAAAGAAATCATAATTAAGAGTTATTTTATGAACAATAAAATCAAAAAAACGATGCGCCACTGCGGCTTAAAAGCCGCAGTTTGATGCAGGCGCTCGTTTTTTGGATGCTCAAGGAACAACTCCAGCTTAAAAGCTGGAGTTTTAGTCAAGTTCCTTGACATAAATCACATATTCAGCGAAATTCTAGGATTTGAAACGCACAAATCTAAAGAAGAGAAATTTAGGATACTTTTTTCAAAGCACAATTTAAAGATTGATGAATGCATATTTGTAACAGATACTCTGGGGGATATTTTTGAAGCGAGTAAGGTTGGCTTACGTACAATTGCTGTTGATTTCGGATTTCATGATAAAGGGCGCCTTAAAAAAGGAAAGCCATTAATGATTTTGTCAAAATTTGAGGATATTTTGCCTGCGATTGAGAAGCTTTAATTTCCATATGTCCTTTTTTTATAATATGTGGAATATCTTTTTTTTGGTCTAAGATTATACAAACGTTTCAACCTAAGACTAATTTCTATAGGGCCTATTTCATCCTGTATATCGAAATTTGGGACATTTCCGCCTACCTTATTCTCAATTCCTTCATTCGCCATTTTTGTTTTTCTAATCGATTATATATAAAGTTTTTGGAGCACAAAGTAATTTAAACACTCTGTCCTAGTCAAAATAATGTTAATACTTGGAATAGACGACGCAGGAAGGGGGCCTTTAATTGGCCCGATGATGCTTGCAGGAGTGCTTATTGAAGAAAGAGATGAGAGAATTCTTAAGGAAGAAGGAGTTGCTGATTCGAAGAAGTTGACGCATCTGGTTAGGATGAAACTTGCTGATATAATTAAAGATTCTGCCAAAGGATGGCATGTTGTTTCTACATCTGCTGACCAGATTGACCATGCCCTAAATAACGGAATAAATTTGAATACTCTTGAGGCAATGAAAACAGCAGAGATAATAAATAAATTGAATTCTGGAAAGGAAAAAATAAAAGTAATTGTTGACTGTCCATCCACTAACACAAGAGCCTGGAAAGCGACATTGATAGGGTATATATCCAAAGCTGAAAATTTGGATATATACTGCGAGCATAAGGCGGATGCAAATTACCCCTCGGTTTCAGCAGCTTCGATTTTAGCTAAAGTTGCACGAGAAGAAGCTATAGAGAAATTGCAAAAAGAATATGGTGATATGGGCTCGGGTTATCCATCTGATCCTTATACAATCGCTTTTCTGAAGAAACATGGGAAGCGACTTAAAGATACTGGAATATTTAGGACTACTTGGGCAACTTGGAAGCAGATTTTTCCTGATGCCAAACAAAAGACTCTGGAAGGCTTTTAACTTTTGATATTATCATCTTCCCGTTCTCGTGCCGCTTCTGCCTCGATTTCTATTGTGGCTCTTTCCTCTAATTCTTCACTATCTGTTTTTTCACTAGGAGGAGAAGATTGTTGAGAATTTTTACCATCTATCTTAAGACTCAGAACCTTTGAAACACCGTCGTGCATGCTGACGCCGTATAATACGTTTGAGCTCATAATGATTGAGTCGTTATGAGTGATCACTATATATTGCCCTGCTTTCATATATTGATGTAGCAATGCTGCCAGACGCTCAGAATTTCTCTTATCCAATGCTGCATCTATCTCATCAAATATATAGAAGTGATATGGCTTGTATTCCTGAATTGCGAAAAGCAAAGAAAGAG
Source organism: Candidatus Pacearchaeota archaeon (assembly GCA_016866975.1). Lineage (GTDB taxonomy): Archaea > Nanobdellota > Nanobdellia > Pacearchaeales > GW2011-AR1 > VGKP01. Next base: position 33,067 of record VGKP01000002.1, on the reverse strand, counting down.
CCACAAGGGTCTGTTCTCCCCCTGAGAGTGAAGTTACATCAAAGTACTTACCTTTTGCCAGCTTGACAACTATATTTACACCACCAGCGAATATGTCTTCCGCATTCTCAATTTCTAGGAAGGCGACACCTTTAGAAGATAGCTTGGAGAAGTTCTGCGAGAATAAGTCGTTCATAGCCTTGTATGTCTTCATGAATGCACGTATCTTTTTCCTATCTATTTCCTCTACAATCTTCATTATCTCAATTTTTTCCTTTTCCAGGACAGTAACTTTCTCGAATACTATATCGTATTCCTTCTTTACATCATCGTATACCTCGAGAGCCCTCATGTTTATAGATCCAATCTGCATCAGTGCTTCTTGAGATTTCTTCAGTCTCTCTTCGAGTGAGGCTATGCTTCCAGAAATTATCTCTACTCCAACAAATTCTGTCATCTCCATAGTAAGAGCTTCTTTCTCTGCATCTGCCCTAGCCTTACCCAGACGTAAATAGTTTATCTGATCATCAATCTGTCTCATCTCAGATTGCAATTCTGAAAGAGTCATCCCTTTTTCCTGAGACCCTCTCTGAAGGTCATCCCTCTCTTCGAACATCTTCTTAAACCTCTCATTTAGCTGTCTTTCCTTTTCCTCAAAATCTTGAAGGAGCTTTGACTTATTTTTCGCTCTTTCTATTATTTCCTTAAGGTCTTTATCTATCTCCTCATGGTCCTTGACACTCCTTTTTATTATATTTAGTGTCCCTTCCAGTTCCCTTTCTTTGTATAGTAGAGTAGTCTCTGCATCTTCTGCTGTCCTAGAAGATATTTCTTCAATCTCAAGTATCTTTGAGTCATATTTCTCCTGTACTGTTGCCAGGTTAGAAATCTTGCTCTCCAAGGCAGTCCTTCTCTGCTCTAAGAGCTGAATCTCTTCCTTCAATAACTTCTCATGAGCAACAACTTTCTTAATCTGTTCGTGTTTGTCTTTTATATTTCTGTGGCGCCCCAACTCTAATTCTGCACTTTGTAAAGAATCCTTTGACTGACGCAATTCCCGGTCGATCTCCTTTATCCTTGAATGTAGCTGAGACAGTAATTCTTGAGAATTTCTTCTAATTTCCTGAGACTCAGATATCTGGGTATCTGATTCTTTGAAAACGTGTTCAATATGATTTACAGTTATTTTATTCTGGCAAAGGGGACATATGTCTATCTTCTCCACCTGACGTTTTATCCTTTCTGCGTGAGCTATTTTTGACTCTGCAACGGATAGAAGTTTCTCCTGTGAGACCATTTCTTCCCTTATCTTTATCATTTCCTTTTCATACTCGTTTATCTTCTGCTTGAATAGAGATATGGCCTTATTACACTCATCTTCTCTAGAATAAATAAGTCTTGTAGAAATTATCTCAAGTTGCTTTAGGACTTCCTCAGATTCAACAATCACCCTCGCAAGCTGCCTCTCTTTATCCTTAAGAATCTCTTTGACCGAATTCAACTCGGTCTTGGTGGCCAGAAGTTTGCTTCTCTCCTCCTCTAGACTAGCGAACTCATCTTTTTTCTTCTTCAATTCCAGAGCTTTCTTGGCAAGAAGAGGAGATTCTTGTCTAAGATCCCTTATCTCCTTTTCAAGGTCTGGAATTGTCTTCTTTATTTCTTCAACCCTTCGTTCTATCTCGGTTTTCCTGTGTTCATGATTCTCTCTCCTGACTCTCAGTCCTTCAAGCTCTGCTTTTAAGTTTGCTACATTTGAATGAAGAGTCTCTTGTTCAAGACCTGTAGCTTGTTGTATACTCTTATTAATCCGTTGTATCTCGTCTGAAAGCGCTACTACCTCTCCTTGGAGCTTGTTTGCTTTTTCCTTCACTTTATCTTTTTGATTTCCCTTATCCTGAATAGACTTATCTAATGAGTCTATCTCTTTCTGCTTATCTTCGCTTTTCCTATTGAGGATAGAAATCTTACATTTCCTCACCGATAATTCTAGTTCCTTGAAACGCAGTGCCTGCGACCTTTCCCTATCGAGATTCTTGAGATATGCTGTGCGCTCTCTTAAGATTGTTGAAATTTCCCTTAATTTCTCCTCTGTTTTCGCCAACTCATGGAGAGATTTTTCCTTCCTAGATTCATAAATAGATATACCTGCAACATCTTCTATTATTTTTCTTCTTTCCTCTCCATGCATCCTTACTATTGATTGTATTTGCCCTTGAAGTATGAGGTTGAATCCATATGGATCTATGCCTGCCTGGGCCAGAAGTTCGATTACTTCTGCCCTTGTCTTGGCTTCTCCATTTATCTTATAAATGCTTTGTCCGTTATGCCGAACAACTCTCGTGACATTAACCTCCTCTTGGGCAACAGCGAATGCCTTATCAGAATTGTCAAATACCAGCTCCACACTGGCTTCTTTTGCAGGCTTTATGTATTTTGATCCCATGAACAGAAGATTCCTTGCCTTTGCCGCCCTCATTGATTTTATAGATAGCCTGCCTAAGACAAAACATAGGGCATCTGCAACATTAGACTTTCCAGAGCCGTTTGGACCTAATATGACATTTATCCCTTTATCAAATATAATCTCTGTCCTTCTAGCAAATGACTTAAAACCCGTCATCACCATCTTCTTGACATGCACCATTCTTCTTCGTGGAGAAAGAGCTATTTAAGGATTCCTGCAATGTTAGTTAGATTGTCCCTACCTGAATGACTCTCGCCCTATCCATCTTATGGCTATATTCATCACTTACCTGTCCAAGACGCACATTATAGGACTTGCACTCATCAGGGCTAACGTAGTGTATAAAATCTGCCGATATGACTCCATCTTGGCAATGCCTTACTGTCCATAATTGTACCTCATCATTTGGGTGATAAGACCTTTTAAGGGCCGTGATTGCATCATTCATCTGGACAGGACAAGTTGAGAGTAATGCTTCCTGCGCCAGCTCTGCTAAGAACGAGAGTCCATTATCTTCTTCACTTCCTGCCTTAAAAATACTATATCTCATTGGATTCATTCATAAAAATCAGGCTTTATAAAGCTATTTATTAGTAAAAAATAAAAAATTTCTAAGGCAAATTGCCTTACGAAAAATATCCGGGGGCTACTTTAAGTTAAGAAAAAAATAAAATAAAGTTTGAGCTTAGTAGTAGCTTTCTCCGAATTCTTTGGTCTTTTCAGGTTTTCTTGTCAGCAACACTATCAGCACGATAAGAAGAACAATGAAAACTATTGCAAGGATCACTGTCAAAACGACAGTGGCATTTCCTTCAAAAGCTTCCTTTCCTTCTACCTTTGCTGCGAATGTCTCTTTCTTAACAAGGTTCCCATCGGAAATTACCGATATGGCAAATGCATAAGCTCCTTCCTTTGATGCAGTTACATCAATGTCTAGGGCCCTGCTGCTTCCTGCTGGGATGACTACAACTGAGTCAGCCAATTCTACATTGAGATTTTCGCTCAGTGTTTCGACTGCTAGTGTGTAGACTCTTGCCTTGTTTCCAGAATTTAGGATGGTCATGCGATAAGTAGATTCTTCTCCAACAGCAAATGTCTTGCTATTTGAGGAAGTCACTACCATGCTTTCTCCACCGTTATCGCTGATGGCGACTCTCTTGCTGAGGGCTACAGTTGAATCATCATTTGTAGCTTCTATCTCGACAGCATAGATGCCAGCCTTTGCATTATCAGGGATGCGGACAGAGAGCATTCGCTCAACTGCATCTTCCTTATCTGGTTCTGCTTGGTCTCTTGCTGATAGATCTCCAAAGTAGGCTCTTTCTTGGATGCCCAATGCTGGAATTCTTACAGTGACAAAAGTGTCTTCTGCAAAGTGACTTCCTCTGTTCTTAATAACAACAGTTATAGGAAGTACTGCTCCTGCATTTACCTTGGTGTCCATTTCTGCATCGAGAATCTCTAATTGATAGGATTCACGCTGCGCATTGATAGGGATGGTCTTCTGATCTGCTGTTCCAAATGCAGAGTTCTTGATCTCAACATTGAGATGCAATTTCTCGCTTGGATTGAGATTCAATGGCATCTGAACTTTCAACGTCTTGCTATATATTCCACCAGCAATAACATCGAATCGCTCAGTTTCCGTAGAGTAATCCTTACCCCTAGAAGAGAGTTCAGCTTTTATTCGCACATCTGACGCATTTTGACGAGCTACAAAGAGTACACGAACTGGCAATGACTCGCCAGCAGTGGCTGCAACGTTGATTTGGCCGAAAACGACTGCTTCAGCGTTGTTTACCTCTATACTCGAAATTTGCGCGAAAGCATTAACACCGCTTGCCATTACGATAAGCAATGTGAATGCTGCGACAAGTGAAACCAAAATTTTATTGGACTTCATGGTCTAGGTATAAATTTAGTTAAAAGTAAGATTTTGCCTACCTATATAAACTTTATGGTGACAACATAATCAAGACCATTTTAGAGTGATGAAAAAGCTTAAATAGTATACCTTGGTATAACAGTTATGGACGTCACAACAATAAAAATATCAAAAAAGACGAAGGAACGCCTCGAAAACTTGCGCTCTTACCGTCGAGAAAGTTATGAAGAGATAATGGAGAAAATCCTAAGCGTCTTAAATGCCTGCAGGATGAATCCTGAACAGGCAAGACAAAAATTACTTTTGATAGATAAGGACAGGAAGAGGAGCATGATCGATGAAGAAGAAAACTCTCCTGAAAAAGATGAAGAATATCAGCAGTCAAAATTACCTGAGCGTACCAAGTTCTCCCTGCGTAAATAAAAAGCGCCTTTGGAAGAAAAGAGAGGAAGAATGTATACCAAAGTTTTTTAAACAGTTTTAAAGCTCGAATGATATGAATCGAATTAGAAATCAAAGTGCAGAAGAAGCATTCGATGAGAGTTATCTAAAATGTCATATGTGGATCGATAGAGAGCATGTAAGGTCTTGAATATGAAAAAACTTGAAGTGTATGAACAAGATATGAAGTATGTGGATAAGATTACTGCAGAAGCAACAGTCATAGTCCATCCTTTTTCTGCACAAGTCTTCTTTGAGCAGCTCATTCAATCTGATTACAACCCGCGTTGTAGATATCTCTCCCCCCTGAAATCATTCCTAGAACACGACACTTCAGATGTCATTGTTTTGGAAGAAGAGCCTTTGATAGATATAACAAGAGATATCGTCACCCGATGGAGAAAAAAAGGTCTAACGCAATTCATTCCAACTTATATAGGATATCCTAATCCTTCTCAAGGTTGGCAAATCCTTTTTGCTGCACTGGGAGATGTTTCTGTTGTCAGAGTCGGAGGAGGAACAGTAGGTATCTGCCTGGACGCTGCCCTTGAAAAAATTTCTGAACAAGGTTACAAGACGCAGATTCTTGAAAATTTAACGTATTAGTTTCTGCTCCAGCTGCATGCCTTGTACACTATCCTCGATCATGGTAGGAGACTCATTAATGATTCTGATTGCTTTATCTTTTGGAAGATTTATAAGAAGCTCTTTCCAGAGCTTTTTTTCTGTAGAAATGTGATGTTTCTCACCTTTATCCCCGTAAACAATACCTGAAAAGTGAACGTGCCAGTCTTTCTGAGGGAATGCATCTATAATGCGCTTATAATCTACTGATTTATCTCTGGCTAGGATATGGGCAAAGTCAATGCAGAAAGAGCACCCAGTTTCTTTTACCAGCTTAGATATCTCCTCGACACTTCCAAAGACATTAACCTTACCCATCGTCTCGGGAGCTACCTTTATCTTCCAACCTTTTTTCTTTATTTCAGCCACGATTTCCATAATTCCTTGTCTGATAGTTTCAAAAGATTTATCCTTGTCTTCTCCATAGTATCCTGGATGAAAAACAACTATTTTTGCACCAAGAAGCTCACCAATCTCGCAGCATTGCAATATTCTTTGCTTTGTTGCTTCTCTTTTCTCTTTCTCTTTTGCATTAAGATTCACCCAGTATTGAGCATGAATACTCAAATCTATACCTAATTCCTTTGCTTTTTCCCTAATAAGTGGACATTCTGATGGCTTGATGTAGACACTATATGTAAATGCAATTTCGCATGCTCGCAATCCCATCTCATGATATTTTTCAAGAGTTTGTATGGCTGTCTTGACAGGGCCGAGACCAGCTGGACCAAAGATGATTGGCATTAGAAAATATGAACAATTGGATTAATAAAACTAATGTTATTTCTTACCAAAATTATACCTAATTAAAATAGATCCCATTGTCTCGTCTGGCATATACTTTGTTTTTATGCTCTTATCCCCTATAATCTCAATGTGCCACATAGGATTTTTAGAAAATGTATATCTCGCCAATATTCTTGCCTTAGTAATATAATCTCCATCATCTTTTTCCCTGATTTTGTAAGTCCCCCTGAGACCGGCTCCAATCCTCCAGTTATCATTCAATTTCTTTCCAACTATGAATCCAGCATTTATCTCGTCAGATGCTGGCTTTCCATTGTGAAGTGTCAATGGTTTGTTATATTCAAATGCAGTTGTCATCTCATCTTTCTTATCATGAGAAAGATATGTAGTGGTGAACCCGCCCTTAAAATCATATCTTCCTGTGCCAAGCGCTGGCTTCGTATCTGTATCTCCTAGTGGAATTGCGGTGCCTGCAGCAGCAATCCAATGGAAGCTGCCGAAGTTGTGCAAATCGATAGTGCCTCGAGGTCCGAGTTTGAGCGTCAAATCGCCGAAGCCGGAGCTTTCAGTATCTCTTGATTTAAGGAATTTGTAAGGCAATGCTCCGATGGCAAAAAAACCAAGCTCTTTGCCTGTCCAATACTTCACGACATTGCTCTGGATGAAATTGTCGCTCGCTCCGCTCTGCGTTTCCTTTCTGATGTAATTGACTCCATGGTCGAACTGCAGCGGCGTAGGCCCTCGTGTGCCGATGAGGAAGTCTTCTGCTTTTTCAGAAACTGTAGAGGCAGTAAGCAAGGCTGCAACTGCAAAACCTCTTGCTTCTTTCCGCATTTCCCTAATTATCTGTTTCACGTTATTACTTTCTAAATGAATCCTATTTAAAACTTTATTCTCCTAAAAAGGAGAAAGATTTAATAAGCAGAGAAACGTGAGAGAGGCATGCCTGTTGAAACCACTGCAATGCTCGAAGAGCTCGGTCTGACACGAGCGCAGAGTGTTGTGTACCTGAAGCTCCTACAGATTGGGCAAAGCACAACAGGGCCACTCATTGAGAAGACAAAGATGCAGAACTCGGTTGTTTACAATGCGTTGCACCAGCTTATTGAACAAGGCCTTGTTTCCTACATACTAAAAGGCAAGCGCAAGTATTTCTCCGCTGTCGAGCCGCAACAGCTGCTGCGTATTGCTGATACGAAAAGATCTCAGCTTGAGCGTACTCTTCCTAGTTTACTCGAGATGCAAAAGCAAGGAAAGAGCAAGCAAGAAGCACGTGTCTTCATAGGATGGAAAGGAGTGTATGCCGCATTTATGACTATCATTGAAACTTTGCCTAAAGAAGCAGAATATATCGGATTTGCCGCAGGCTATGAAGAGCAATTCTCCGAAAAAACGCAGGAATTCTTTGGCAGATTCCACAAGATGCGCTCAGACATGCGTTATAAAATGAAGCTCATTGCGAATGAATCCGCACGCTCTCAGGTTGAGCAGCAGTTTAAAGTATATAAGGAATACAACTACAAGAAACCGCCTTCCTACCGATTCGTGCCTGGTTTTGCCCCCGTTGGTGTTATCATCTTCGGCGATAATGTTTTAGAAGTGGCTTTCGGTGATGAACCGATCGCAATTATCATCACTTCAAAACAAATCGCAGAGTCGCATCGGCGCTTCTTTTATCGTTTGTGGGAAATTGCGAAGAACTAGGCAATCTTATGTAATTCCCTTCTTAATGCATTTGACCAAAAAAGAGCTATTATGAATAATACTATTGCAAGGCCATCTATTATCACACAACTGGAACATATTTTTTTCAGGACAAAAAACTGAAGGATAAGGAAGTATACTGCGAAGCAGAATCCTAAACCTGTAGCTAGAAGGAAAAATTGGCTGTATTTTGGATGTCTTTCAACATAAAGATATATTATCAGCAATAGTGAAAACATGATAAAACCAAAAACACTCAGACTTACTCCGAATAATTTACCATATTCTGAATTCTGGACTGAAGAACAATCGGATCCAGTAAGGCAGAATGCTCCTAAATCGGAATTGAAATTAAGAGTTGCTGTCAGGATTATCTCGAGCAATATAAAACAAAGTAAGAGATAGTGAAGATAATTATATCTCATTAACAATCTTCGGTAATAAGATTTTTAAATCCTATGGATAAAACTGATTTCATCTTTTCTCTCTCAAGAATCCTGTGATTATGCAAGTCGCCAAGAAAAGAATCAATGCAGTCCAGAACAGAGGATTTGAATAGTATTCTATTATGCTCTGTTGAGTGCCAGTTGCAATAGAAGAAAGGCTGAAGAAAATAATGTCTATTATAGTACCTAAAACTACAAGGACAATACCGAAGAGAAATCCCTCTCTTACTCCAGGTTTTATTCCTTTTCCATTGAGATAAATATTTGTCGAGATGCCGGATAAAATCAGTGTAAGAATTATATTTATTATTAAGGCTTCCTTAGGTATATCATTTCCACCAGAGGCTATTGATATCCCCATTACAGTCATCACAATAATGCCTAATACCATGGAGAAAAAATAAGTTAATAGTGATATGCCCAATGCTCTGTAAAACTTCATATCTAAACTAATTAAACTAGATTCTTAAACTTATTCTTTAATTTTTTCTGCAAATTTCAATCCAAAAATAGAATAATGAAACGCCCACGCCCCGAATCGAACGGGGATACCCCGGAGGGAACCGGTTCTCAAGACCGGCGCAGTACCATTGTGCCACGTGGGCTTCTAAGTAAACTAAAGAAAAGGACTTATAAAGCTTTCACTCTGCGAAGAACTAATTCAAAAATCTACCGCTAAGTATGCGTGCAATTTCGGGCTCCTAAATGGAAAAATTACCCGAATAGTGCGCTCAATCCTGCCGCTGATTCTGAAGGAGCTTCTTCTTTCTTCTTCTCTTCCTTTGCTGGTGTAGCCGCGCTTCCAGATGCTGGTGCAGTTGCTACAGCGCTTGCGTTTGCAAGCTCTGATGAGATATCAACGCCCTGCAATGCTGCAATAAGCGTCTTTACTTTAGACTCATCTACCTGTACGCCGGTAGCTGCAATAACTTTTGTCAGACTAGATTCAGTTACTTCCTGGCCTAGCTTGTGCAAGAGCAATGCTCCGTAAATATATTCCATTAGTTGCCCTCCTTTGTAGTTGTTTGAGTTTGAGATTTATCAATAATCGATTGAACAGCTTTCTCTTCGGCATTCGCTTTAGCAAGGAAATAACTGAGAGTCTCTTTGACTAAATATCTGACAGATACAGCAAATCCAAGAGCTTTTCCAATAGCCTGTTTTAGTTCCTCATGAGCTTTCTTTTTATCTATCTTTATTCCAGCATAGACTTTATCGCTTTTTGAATCGTATGCTGCAATTGGTTCGAAACCAACTTTCATTGGCTTGATGTCTAGCTTAGCCATGACTCCTGCAACATTTTCCTTAATTACTTCTCCTGCACGCACTATAGTCGCTGGCTGCTTTATTGCCAATTTGCCGCCTTCAACTGCGACTTTGAGGCCGACTCCAGATAATTCTGAGATTGCTGGGCCTGGGACTAGACTTGTTGGACCAGGTTCAACATTAATATCTTCTGGTGCAATGTCGCCTGCCCTTGCTTTTGTAGGGCTTTGATTATCGCTTAATAGTCCTGATAATTCGAAAGCATCTAAGTTTGAGAAAAACAAAGCCACATCTGCACCAACATGACATTTAAGATTCTGCAACCCTCCTCTTTCAGTAGTTGAGATTGCTCGCACAACTAATGACTTCTTGGCAACACAGATATCTGCCTTCCCACGAAGGTTCTTCTTTATATCATGGAACTGGGAACTTGGAAGACCTCTTGTAGATGCTAACAGCACAGTCGTGCTCTCTTTCATCTTTCTCGAGAGCTCTGAAACAGTCTTAAGCTTATATTCTGGAACTGCCTTGACACGAGCATGTGAATCCACTTTGACAGCCTTATTGGATTTTGCATTTTTTTTCTCAGCCATTATTTCATCTCCACCATAATCGGCTTGCCCATAGTCTTTTTAATTAAAATATTCCTTAAATTCTCTTTTTTTGTCGGCAACGCATTGACTAGGCCATGATATATCGCCTGAATGTTCTCGATCAGATGCTCATCTTTCATGCTTTCTTTACCAACTGAGACCTTTACGCTTGGTTCCTTCACTCTAATTTTAACTGCGGTACTAATCTTCTCAAGAAGCTGTTTTATCAAAACTTCATCCTCTTTCATCAATACACCTAACTGTGGAGACGGCATCTTGCCTGAAGGACCGAGAGCCTTACCAAATGTCGTAGCTACAGACGGCATCAGTGAAGCAGCTGCAATGAAAAAGTCATATTCCTTCACTAGCATCTTCAAAGGTTTCTTCTCTTTGTATTTCTGAAAATCAGGCTGAGTGACTGTCCTTACTAAATCGCTCTTCTTGGTGAGAAAACCACAGACCTTCTTCTCCTTTATCTTGTGAGGAATATTTACTATTGTCGAGACATTATCTCTTTTGACGTCGATACCTTTCAGGTTTATGATTAGATCTATGCTCTGATCGAATTTCTTCTTTTCTTCCTTTCTTAATGCTGCTATTGCTTCTTTCAGTTCCATTTTGATGTCTCCTACAGGATGATTGCTGTGTTCAGAAAAAGAACACATCAATATGTAGTGAGCGACATTTTATGTGAGAATGAGATGTTTTTAAACCTTTCTTAGATCTCGAATGAATGACTATGAGAAGGCCATCTTTGCCTTTCTTTTAAAGCATAAGTTTTAGTCCCAAAGTCGTAGACTAGTTCATACCATAAAGATTGACTAAATCCTTTCGCTATATCTATCATGTAACTAGGTATAGTAGAAATATTGAGATTGGATATACCTGCCAGTGTCTTTCTATCGAAAGGTCTATCTAAATTTTTTAAAAGATGTTGGATTATCTTTCCCTTTCCATTATTTCTTGTAATAGAACAATTCCTAATTTTTGCATCTATCCCGATATATATTCTAGGAATTCTGTCCCAACCTGGACGAAAACCGTGGCCTGTATATACATCTCCTTGCAATTTATCCTCGACACAATCTTGTATGTATCTCATAAAAACCTACACTAAAAATGTCTTAAAAACCTATCTTTTTTTAGAATCAAGTTTATTCATCACTTCTCTTGGAACTGCAGATATCATAGCCCATTCCTTTATCTCTGTAAAACCTATTGATTTATACCAATTAAGGGGATATTTATCCCTCACTGTGAAAGTATCCCAGCGCACTACGTTGTACTTTTTACGTGCTTCTGCAAATACATGCCTCAATAATGCTGTGCCAATACCTTTTTTTTGATAATCTGGATGGACAAAAATCTCCCCATCTACAAGATGATTCCCATCCCACCAAGGTTTAACGCCTATGACAAAAGCTCCTTGAATCTCCATTTCTTCTGCAAGAAAACAAAGATCTGGCTGCTTGTTAAGCCAGTATCTTAACATCTCTTTTGCAGATTGGGGTGTCCAAATCTCGCCGACATCAAAGTAGTCATAAGTTTCTGCATAAATCCTTGCTAAGGAGTCCAGGTCTTTATTTTCAATAGCCCTTATATTTGATTCCATCAGTCTAAATCTCAGAAGGATTTTTAAACTTTATTTAAAGCACCTCAATCTCTATATACTCTATTTTTATTTTATCATAATGATAAGCTTGTGCGTTATAGGGAGAAATAATCAAAAAACAATAGGGCCCTGCATACAGAGTGCGAAACCTTTAGTAAAAGAGATTATATTTGTAGATACGGGATCAAGTGACTCAACAAAAAAGATTGCAGAATCACTTGGAGCCAATGTTTACGATTTCAAATGGAATGACAATTATGGTGATGCGAAAAACGAGGCGTTTTCCAAGGCGACCCAACCGTGGATATTGAGCTTGGATAGTGATGAGACAATAGCCTTAAGAGACCTTCAAAAAATAAAAGCACTTGTCTCAAGCCAAGAATATGACGGATATTATCTTGTACAGAGAAACTATACTAATCAGAAAGGTACACTTTCATGGACTTCTTGCAAAGATGACAAGTACGAGGAGAGCAAAGTAGCTCATGGATACGCCCCCAGGATGATGGTAAGACTTTTCAAGAACAATCCTAAAATAAGAGCAGAGGGAGTGGCCCATGATTCCGTAATACCTTCTATCCAGAGAATCGGCGGAAAAATAAAAGAAACAGACATCCCTATCCATCATTTTGGATCCCTGTCACATAGTCCAGAACATACTGCTAAGTACATAGAGCTTGAATTGAAGAACATAAAAGGAGACTTCTATCAAGAATACCAGATCGGCTCACAATATCATTCTATAGGTAAACTAGACGAGGCGATAGAACATCTAGTAAAATCATTGCAGATGAATCCTAATTTCGGGCTTACTTATCTCGAAATAGCACTTATTGGAATGAAAAGAGGAAAGATATCTGAGGCAAGGCCAGTATTGATTGAATCAATAAGACTTGATGAAAGGGAATCTGCATGGAGTGCTCTGGGAGTAATAGAAGTGCATGAAAAAAATTTTGATAATGCTGTCAAGTGTTTTCAGAGAGCAATTGAATTGAATCCGAAAAATGCTGATCATCATTACAACTTAAGCCAAGTTCTAAAGGAGCTTGGAAAGCCAAAGGAAGCAAAAGAAGAATTTGGTAGGGCAGTATATTACAATCCTGATTACAAAAAAACTAACGATTAAGGAACTTCATTATATCTGCAATAAGAAATCCTATTAAGCCTATTGCTAACAACCCTAGAGCAGAAATCTTTGAAATTGACTTGAATTCCTCCATACTCGGCTTTCTAAGAAGCTGCCACACACGAGTACACTGGATGAAAAATGATTTAATTCTTGTCCCTACACTTGGTCCTTGAAAGTTATCCATACGATATAATGGATTAAGTGGTTTTTAAAACTAATGTCTATTTGACCCTTTTACTCTTTCTTGCAATCTACTCTCTAAAAAAGCATATGCTTTATCATAATTTCTTGAATCCAAACTAAATACAGGCGCTCCGTTCTGAGGAATGTAATCATCTAAATTAAAGGTAATTATCGCTAGCAAAGAATTGGGGGCCTCTCTTTGTACTCTCTCAATTGTCTCTTTTTGTTTGTCCCTCCCGGGATGAATCAAAAAAGCATCATAGCTTGAAAGCGTAGAATGTTCTGCAAGCCCTTGAATTGTTTCAGCCGAAATAACCTCTGCTCCTTTTTTTATTAAAAAATCCTTAAGATAGCCAGTGGGCGGACGGTATTTAATACCTTGCTGCAGTGCGCGTATAATTGATTCCTGATCAAACAATAACCTATCGATAATTCCTATTTTCATGGATTTCTTATTAATAGAGGGTTAAAAAAGCTTCTTATTTCACATAATCAATCCCTAGTTCTTCCTCTAGAGCATCTTCTTTCTTTATATCCAAGTCTATGCCTGCACCAAGAATCTGTGAACTCTTCACGCCAGTAACTATAAGAAGAACTTTTATTGAACGATCCATATCTGCTGAGATTTGCGCCCCCGAGATTATCTTGGCATCTGGGGCGATCTTACTTCCAAGGACTTCCATAATAAGCCTGTATTCATCTAGAGACATATCATTGCCACCAATGATATTCACAAGTGCACCTGATGCATTAGATATGTCTACGTCAAGAAGAGGATTATTTATTGCCTTTTCTACAGCATCTCTTGCCCTGTCCTTTGAGTCTGATTCTCCAATACCTATAAGAGAAACTCCTCCATCTGACATGACAGCCTTAACATCTGCAAAATCCAAATTGACCAAACCTGCTTTTGTGACTAGCTCTGCAATGCCCTTGACTGAGTTTGTAAGGATTTCATCTGCTACCTTGAAAGCTGTATGTATTGGCAACTCAGGGGCTATCTCTAACAATTTGTCATTTGGAATTACTATGAGTGTGTCAGTGACTGCAACCATCTTTTCTAACCCGTACTGGGCGTTTTCAATTCTTTTTTGCCCTTCGACGGTGAAAGGCAGAGTCACAATGCCTATGGTCAAGGCTCCCTGCTTCTTTGCAATCTCTGCAACAACTGGGGCGGCTCCTGTGCCTGTACCTCCTCCTAAACCGCAAGTGATAAAGACCATGTCGGATTCTCCAATTCTTTTCTTTATTTCGTGTTCAGATTCTTTGGCTGCTTGCTCACCAACCTTTGGATTGCTGCCTGCTCCAAGACCATGAGTCAGCTCGCGTCCTATCAGCACCTTGCTGTCAGCATTAGAATATAGAAGATCCTGCGCATCAGTATTTACAGCTATAATCTCACATCCTTTTATGCCAGTCTCTTTCATCCTAGAAATAGAATTGCCTCCACCGCCTCCACATCCTACCACTTTTATACGGGCGCCCTGCTTCTGAAGCAGTTCTTCTAATTCTCGGTCAATATCACTCCCTATTTGTCCCTCTTTTTCAACGGTTATACTAGCCATATGTCAAATAAGCTTAACGTGTTTATAAGGATTGTTGTTGTGAGAATTCAACAAAAATTATTTTCCGAATAATCCTTTTATCCAGTTCCAAATATTTGAAAAGAATCCTGGCTTGATTGGTTCCTTGCAGACTTTTTCTGTACATATATTAGTAGAACATTCATAGTTCTGTGAGCAAGCCTGGCCAGAGGCTTTCTGATCTGCCCATTTCTCTTCTGAAGTGCAATACTTTGTACCTGTGATATTGCCGATAGGAGAACATTCAGGAGCTGGTTTCTCAACAATCTTGGGCGCTTTCATACAAGCTCCATCCTTGCAACCATATTGGCATGCCAGAGGAGCCATCACGCCAATCTGATTTCTCCCGGATTGCACGCAAGTCAGTTCTACAACTCCGCAATCTCCACCAGAACATTCTCCAAGATTCTCTGCAGGAGATGAAATATTAACACAGTAATCTGATCTTGCAGTAGTAGCGTTAAGCACACTTATGCTGCCGCTCCAAGAAGCATTAAAGGTCTTGGCACTTACACTTCCCTTGACATCATTTTGGTTTGAGTCTGAGTCCTCGCAAATTTGGGGTGGACTTATCTGCTTGACACAAGCTCCATCCTCGCAAGCTACTGGACAATTATATTTTACAATTGCAACAGCTGCCTCATCGCAATAATACTCATTCAGAGCTTTTTCCCCTTCAACAACACATGAGTCTGAATAACTGCCTGTTTCTTTTAGATCCTTGAACCAATTCCCTTTTGCAGTGCCCTTCACGTTGTAATTTATACTCTTATCACTATCTTCACAAGTAGAATTTGCAGCACTCGCAAAACTCGCAAAATTAACAGTCACTGCCAATAATAGCAAAAACACAAACACCTTTTTCATCTTTAAGTATCGAATTTTATATATAAAAAGGTTTCTCAAGACGCCTATGCCTTTCCCGAAGCCATATTCTCTTCTTCTTTCTTATCTTCCTTCAATTCAAAATCTAGTTCTTTTCCGATTATCTCCTTGAATTTATCATTAAATGCTTTGATAAGTATCTCGAATGTCTTTGGCCCCTTGATTGTTATTTTCTCACCTATCTCGAATTCTGGAATATTCCTAAACATTATCTTGAGAACGTGATTGCATCTCTCCTTTTCATCAGTAACTTTCTTGGTTATTGTAAACTTATATAATAAGTCCTTGCCTGCAAGAGGGCTATTAAAATCAGTCATGACTCTTGCACCTGACACTGCAATTACTTTTGCCATTGATCCATCCATGAGTAATGTCTGTCCTGGATATGGTTGGATCTGTTGGGCATGAAATACTTTGAGTGGCAGAGTCCTAAGAAGATCTTTTCTTCTCTCTCCGAACCCATCTTTGACAGGAATTGAGACCTCATATTGTTTCCCTATTTCTTTATCTTCAAGGGCCTTGTCTAGCCCTGGAACGACCATACCCTGCCCAATTACCACAATTAAGGGTTCTGCCTTGGCCTCTGGATGAATCTTCTTTAGATTTTCTGGAACATTAGAATCAAACAAATTTCCATTGGCATAACCGCTAAAAGACAATTCAATAATATCATTCTTCTTAACAGTTTCCATAACGCATCGTGCATATGATGTTTTATAAACGTTGCTAATATCTTGCCGCAATATATACTCCAATATCTACTCCTCTCGCATCGGATTTTGCTGCGCCTATGCCTAATTCCCCCCATGTGAACCATTTAGAAATACGAAAGTATGGCTCTGGAAGTTCCCATGAATCGTAAGAAACCTGCGCGCCAAGTTTTGCAATTATATTATGAGGCATATCATGATCTAACTCGAGACGCAGTTTGTCATGATATAATTTCAGTTTGAGATCGCCTGAACGGAAAGTAATACTTGGTCGCATTCCTATGCCTAATGTCGTTCTATAAAGCCGTTCCCGTTCTTGCCAAGGATCGAAAAGTTCTTCCCCTATCCTTTCTTCCCTAGTGTCTAAATCTATGCCGAGAGGTTTTTTTGAATCAAGATGTAATGATTTACGAAACCGAGCTTCAAGCGAATCTGGAAGAATCTTATCCAAAATCCAGTCTGCTTTTTCAAGCCCCCACTCTACTTTTTCTTCTGCAAACTCCCTTAGAAAGAAATAACCTTCTGTGCTCCTAATATAGTCTTTAGCTACTTTTTTTGCCGCGCTCAAAAACTCCTTAGCTTGATGTTCTGAATCTATTTCCATTGTAAGCTTCCGCCCTATATTTTCACGATATCTTTGTTCAAGATGGTCTACAAACAATACTGAAATAGTGCTTTCTTTTGCATTTTTTAGTAGAAGCTGACG
This sequence comes from Candidatus Pacearchaeota archaeon, assembly GCA_016866975.1. Taxonomy (GTDB): domain Archaea; phylum Nanobdellota; class Nanobdellia; order Pacearchaeales; family GW2011-AR1; genus VGKP01. The sequence goes on along the minus strand of VGKP01000002.1, from coordinate 16,110 downwards.
AGAATATGGGGTTGGTGTGACAAGATTTGCACTCGATTGATCTTTCCCTTCCTGGCCTCTTGCGGAAGATGAACATGCCATACTTGCCACAAGTGTAGAAAGAGCAATGAACCTATTGCAACATCCATGCATCTGAATTAATGTGGAAGACTCTTTTTAAAGATGGCGCTAAGTTTTTGGAAAGATATTTAAAGCAAATCTTTATAAATCATTTTTCCCGCATCCCTTCATGGTTTTAAGATTAATTGATGCGCACAGTAGCAAGCCTGGCACGACAATAATGGTCGATGGGGAAGCGTGCACAGTACGTTCAAATGATATAAGCAAGACTGGAAAGCATGGAGCTAGTAAGTGCAGGATAGAAGCCATAGAGGTTTTTTCTGGAAAGAAAAAGATAGTTGCTGTTCCAGGAGACACTAGATTTGATGTACCTATGATTGAGAAACGCAAGGCACAAGTTCTTTCTGTAGGGGACAACACTGTATCTGTGATGGACCTTGAGAGCTTTGAGACATTAGATGTGCCATTCAGTGAAGAAATCAAGGACAAACTCGCTCCTGAAAAGCAAGTTGAGTATTGGGATATTGAAGGAAAGAAAGCAGTAATGAGGGTATTATAATATGGCTACAAAAATCCCCGTTGCACAGACAAGAATGTTCAATAATGTCTTCATCTGTAGAGACTGCAATAAGAGAATACGAACCCAAGCAGTAAGAGTACTTTCCGGAAAATTGAAATGCAGTCGCTGCCATGGCAAAGCATTTCGACCGGTTAAGAAAAAATAGATGAACATATTTTTAATATACGACTTGGTATTCATGGTACTATTCACCCTAGCGGTAGTTTTCTTTACATACAAAAACAAACATAAGATGCATAGAGAAAGCGGAATGTATCTGTATAAGGCCCAATGGGGTGTCAATCTCATAGAAAAGATTGCAAAAAAGTACAGAAAGATACTTCTTGGATTGCAAGGGATTGTGATAACATTGGGATATATCCTTATGGGAAGTATCATTCTAATGATGAGCTACTCTGCTTACCTATACCTGACGCGTCCTGAAATAACTCAGATGGTAAAAGCGCCCCCAGTAATACCTTTGATACCTTATTTCACAGATATATTCAACGTACAATCACTTTTCCCTTCCTCGTTAACATTCACTTATTTCATAGTTGCCCTGATTATTGTGGCAGTGGTACATGAATTCTCCCATGGAATATTCATGAGGCTACATAAAATAAAGATAAAATCAACTGGATTTGCATTTTTTGGCCCGCTAATAGCTGAGGCCATTAGAGAATGGGTCGTAAAGACGAACAAGAGAAAATTGACAGCTACATTCTTCTCGATATTGATTGTATTACTGGCTATATATTTCAAGAGCCCATTGGTGCTTATAATCCTCGTAGTGCCCCTGCTTGGCGCTTTTGTTGAGCAAGATGACAAGCAGATGAACAAGGCCAAAAAAATACCTCAGCTTGCAATACTTAGTGCGGGCGTATTTGCGAACATTGTATTTGCATTGATTTTCCTGATTTTAATCTGGGGATTTTTTGCTATTGCATTTGCTCCTGCAGGCATATTATTCAATGACTATGCCTTCGATATTGTCCAGAGGACTGATATAATATCTATAGATAACCTTTCCCTTCAGAATGGCCTTCCAGAATTAAATTATTCTAAAGACTATGTTGCTTTGCAAACTGGAAATAAGACATTCTTTGCTCCACCATTACTTGTAAAAAAGGCGTTTGATGCGCAAGCACAACATATGCTCGTATATAGAGATTCCCCTGCATTCAATGCTAAACTTTCTGGAGTCATAACCCATGTTAATGGAAAATCTGTTAGTTCATATTCTGAATTCAGCGAATTATTGTCCAAAAGTAAGCCTGGAGATGTTGCTGAAATAAAGACAAAGATAGGTGAAGAAGTAATCACTAAAAATATAGTCTTAGGATCAAATGAAGGAAGGGCATTTGTTGGAATCACTGTCCCAGACCCTTCAAGAGTTGAAAAATTTGTAGGGTTCCTTTATTCTTTCACACCAAAGATGAACAATGCCCTGACCGGGATCCACTATGAGTCTAGACTAGGAGATTTAGGTACATATTTTTTCCATATGTTTTGGTGGGTAATGACAATAAACTTTTTTGTTGCACTATTCAATATGTTGCCATTGTGGATCCTTGATGGTGGAAGATTCTTTTACCTCACAGTTGCAGGAATCACGAAGAGTGAGAAAATAGGAGCAATTGCATTCAAGATAGCAACGTGGATAATCTTGCTATTAGTCCTCTTGATGATGCTCGGTTGGACAATATCTCTTTAAGTGACGTACTGGATTCCTTCTTTTGTATAGACCACAAGTTTTATGCCTACTGGGAGATTGAGCAGTGCAGAAATAACGGCCATGTGTTCCTTGCCGTTGCCTGATGCCAGAGACAATGCTACTTCAAACTCTCCAGATACCTTCTTTTTGAGCTTTTCCATAAGGTCTGTCTTCAAATCAAGCATGGGTCGATTTGCATCAACTTCTATAACCTCTCCCTTTGAAGGTACTTCTGAAAGAGACTTGTCTTTTATTAGTATAATCTTATCCCACTCCCCTCTATTCGCCAATGCAGTTATCTGGCCCCAGTTTTCTTTATCCTTCCCGACATAAGCAATTAATTCCATGCTGTTGAAAAAAAGAGCAGATTTATAATTATTGCCATGATTGAGAAGGCATGAAAAAATCATTGGCTTTCTTTATACCTGGTGCAGGGCAGAGACAATGGGGCCTCCTCCTACAAAGACTCAGTATCGAAGGGTATAATCCAGAACCAATAATAATTGATTGGAGAAGAGGAAATTTCCGTGAATGGTTGTGCCAAATCAATGAACATGTATCATCAGCTATAAAGGTATTGGGAAACCTTGGAAAGGGAGAGAGATTCACACATGAACGTAACATAGCAATTGGATTTAGTTATGGGGGAATATTAACTCTCCACATTTCAAGAGATCTAAAATTGAGAAAATATTGCTGTTCTACCCCAAATTTCTATAATATAGGTCTGAGAAGGAAATTTGATAAGTTGACGAACCGCACAGCAGGATTTAAAACAGATTGGAATGAGTTTGATGCCTTGCCTAGTCCCGATGGAAGAGACACTATATTTGTATATGCAGAAAAAGACCTCAAGGATTATTGCCTTTCCTCCCATGAACTCTCATTTAGATTCAAGAGTACTACCTACTGTGCTCCCAATGCCGAGCATAACATAAACTCTTTGGAATATATATCTAGCCTACAATATCTTATCGAGCTGGATGATCGAAGAGATAGAAGTGGTTGATTCAAAAACTTTATATTCCCTTCTAGCTTGTTCTCGATATGGTGAAAGACATTCCTTTAGGCGAGATAACATTAAGACGGTATGAGAAGCCTTATGATGCCCATCGAAGGGAAATTGTAAGGAAGATTTGTCTTGGTCTCGGAATGCTTCAGCCCGGAGATTCCCGTGATATAATGGTCGATATCGTACTTGTACTGGAGGAAGCCAGGAAAGAGAAAAAATGGATGTCCTCTTTTGATATAAGGGATAAAGTCGAACAGAAGAGGAAAGAACATTCTCTCGAGATAAGAGGCCTTGCTGAAAGTAATATAAGAAGACAGCTAAAAAGATTAAGAGATACCCTTTTTGTAGACAAACAGGAGAACAAGTACAGGATATCTGAATTCGCCCCTCTCTCTGAAATATTTGAGAACAAGATTGAGCGTTTTCTCATACCTCAGATGACTGAGAGAATAAAGGAATATTTGCACAAGTTAGATAAATAAATTTAAATACATTGTAACAATCGCTAATTTATGGCTCAACTTCCTAATTGGACAAGGAATACTGATTATCAAGGAATAGAAGATCATGGGTTTGATATGAATTTAATTGAAGAAGGCAGTTTTAAGAGTAGTGCAGAGATCGGAGATCTTGTAGATTTTATTGAGAGTCATGGAGAAAAAGGTGCTAATGATAGAATCGTAGGTTTTATTACTGGCTTCAAGGAAAGGGCGAGATATGATGCATTTATATGGGTGAAGAGCTACAGGATAGATGATGATGATAGTGAGAAAAAAGATGGGGAACTAGATTGGAGAGATGTAGTCTGTTATAGAATACTTGAAAAGAATCCTAATTTTCCTTGTTTTCCTGAAAAGTAAGTTTTATAAACCCTTTTTTTCTATCTGATTTATCTACTTCTTGAAATTCATGGAGTAGCGGAGCTTAAACATGATATTTATCATTAAAGTCACGACGAATAAAGAAGACAGAGCAATAGAGATGATGGCGGAGAGAGTTAATAAGAAAACTCTTAATGTGTATGCTATTGTTAGGCCTCATGGGCTTAAAGGATATATTATTCTAGAGGCTGCTGACCGAGAGTCTGCTGAAGAAGCTGCTTTTGACCTTCCTTACGTCAAGGGAATAATTGGGAAAACTGTAACTTATGAAGAAATTAAGAATATGCTTGAACCAAAAGCAGAGGATTACAAGATAGAGGTAGGAGATATTGTTGAGATGATAGGACAAACATTCAAAGGAGAAAAAGCCAAAGTGACGAGAGTCGATAAACAGAAAGGAGAAGTAGTCGTATCTCTTCTTGGTGCTTCAGTACCTATCCCTGTCACTGTAAAGATAGATAACATAAAAGTTATAAGGCGTGAAGAGAAGGAAGAAGATATGAAGAAAGAAGAAAAGATAGACCTATCAGATGAGGAGGAGTTTACATTCGAATGATAGTCAAACTGATAGTAGACGGTGGAGATATGAAACCTGGGCCAGCCGTAGCCCAGCAAATTGGACCATTGGGAATAAATATGGGCAAGGTAATTGCAGATGTCAATGCTGCAACTTCTGGATTCAAAGGAACAAAAGTTCCAGTCGAGGTCGATGTAGACCCTAAGACAAAGAACTATAAAATAAAGGTTTTCTCCCCTCCTACTGCTGAACTGATAAAGAAAGAACTTGGGCTTGATAAGGGATCAGGAGCTGCAGGAGCCTATAAAGTAGGAAATATCGCGTTTGAGAGGATAGTTGATATCGCAAAGACAAAGCAGAGCGGTCTTCTTGCAAAAGACTTGAGAAATGCAATAAAGTTAATTGTCGGCACTTGTGTCTCTCTTGGAGTCCTTATTGATAATAAACCTGCAAAAGATATTGAGAAAGACATCGATTCTGGAGTCTACGACAAAGAAATAAAGCAGGAAATTACTCAACCTTCTGCTGAAAAAATCAAGCAACTCAAGGAATTCTATACTGCTGTAAAAGAGAAGCAAGACAAAGAACAGAAAGCAATTGCTGAAGCAAAGGCTGCTGAAGAAGCTGCAAAAGCTGCTGCGGCAACTGCAGCACCAGGAGCACCTGCAGCTGGAGCAACACCTGCGGCAACTGCAGCACCAGGAGCACCTGCAGCTGGAGCCAAGAAAGAAGAAGCCAAGCCTGCTGCAAAGAAGAAGTAATCTTTTGTAAACTCTTAATTCCTCGCAAACAATTAAAAACCATTAAACAGTTCTTCTGTTAGGGGATGTGGTGCAACCTGGCTAACATTCGAGGTTTGGGACTTCGCGATCCCGGTTCAAATCCGGGCATCCCCATTTCTAACCCAATAATTTAAAAACCCTTTTTCCAACATTCTCGTATGGGAGCAAAAACAAAGAAAATCAAGGCTGCTGGGAAGTTCGGTGCAGGGTATGGAGTAAGAGTAAGGAATGAATACAATGCTCTTGAAGCAGTACAGAGAAAGAGACAAGCCTCGCCTTTCTACCCTAAAGGCAGAGTAAAAAGAATTGCTGCAGGCATATGGAGATGCATGAAGACTGGAAGAGTATTTGCAGGAAACGCATATATTCTAGATAATAAAAAGTAACTCTAGATAAATTTTTAAAGCACTTTTGTTTTTTTCGCAAACATGAAAATTGATTTCGCCAAAATTAGTGAGTTTCTTGGCTCTACTCTAGATACTTCTGAGATATTTGGAAGAGTTGAATTACTCCAATACCAGTTTCATCTAATAAATCCGCATATGCCTGTCTGTCAAGAAAACCTCATAGACCCATCCCAATGGTCCCATATAGAAGAGTTTGACAAGGCTAGAATTAATTATAGGCTAAGGACAGATATTTCAAGAAGAATTGCTTATATCTCCATCTGCCGAGCTGAGTTAATGCGCATCTATAGCAATCGCCCCAAATTATAAGCATTCGATATATATCAGGCATAGATTTAAAAATCATCTAAAATATGACTAGTCATGGCACAATACAAATGCTTTAAGTGCAGCAAACCAATAAGCAGCAAGATGTTGGAGAAGAGGTTTGTATGCCCTCATTGTGGATCGAAGATATTTTACAAGCCTCGCATGCAAATTGTAAAAATAAAAGCAGAATGAATTCTAATAAATCGGATCGTGGTGAACACGACTTAAATCTGAAAATACAAGATCTACAATTGCTTGAGCATAACATTCAACAGCTATTGATGGATAAGCAAACTCAACAGATTGAGTTAAATGAAGTTTCTCAGGCATTGGATGAGGTTAAAAAATCAACTGGGGACATTTATAAGGTCCTTTCAGGAGTAATGCTTCTTGCCGACAAGAAAACTGTTGGGTCGGACCTTGAAGAAAGAAAAAAAGTTCTTGAGCTTAGGTTAAAATCGCTGGACAAGCAAGAGAATCTCGTCGGAGAGAAGATGCAAAAACTTAGAAACGAAATCAACAATTCTGTCGCACAAAAGAAGTAAAGAGTGTTAAACTATTTTCATCACAGCAATATTTATAAACTCGGTTCATGATATTTAGTTATGGCATTTAATTTCAAAAAGATTTTTGGCAAGGATGAATCCGACGAATATGTTGAGATTGACCTTAATTCTTCCGAGCAATCTGAAAACAAGGTGATAGTTAAGCCATTTGTCATGAGACAGTTTGATGATATTACTGATGTGTTGAACGCACTTCGTGATGGATATACCATTGCAGTAATTGATATCAAAACATTGAAATCAAAAGATGTTGTGGAACTTAAGAGAGCAATAGCCAAGATAAAAAAGACAGTGGATGCCATTGAAGGATCAATCGCAGGCTTTGGAGAGAATGTAATAATTGCGACCCCAAAGTTCGCACAAATCCATAAGACTCCTGCCCCTAAGAAAGAAAAGTCTGATTTTATCAATTAAGTAGATTTCAAAAAAAATTAGCTGACGTATTATAGTCTTTGTGCACACTAAAGAATTTTGTGAATCTTAATAATTGATGTTTAAGATTGCGACAATATTTATAAGCCACATACTTTATACAATGTCGAATGATCATAAGATCTGTAAAAGAGGTTGAGGATTTTTATAAAAAATGGGATGGATTAGACCTGGAATGTCCATCCCATGGCAAGATAGAGCATGTTGTAGTATGTGATAATGATGGGATACCTATGTATGATCAGTATATGATATGGGAAGGTGTAAAAAGAAATGATGGAAAATATCCTTTGGTGTCTGGAGCAGCCATAATCCCATATTATAAATCTGGAGAAAGCCTATTTATAGGGATATTATCAAAGATAAGGCCAATTGTCCATGACGAAACTACCGGGAAACCGGGATGTTTTATATCGCTGGAGATACCTAGGGGGTTTGAGAGCGTATCTGATTGCAGCCCAGAGGCCACAGCAATAAAGGAATTAGGAGAAGAGACCAAGATGTTGACTAGAAAGATATTCCAGATAGGAAAGTATAACCCAAATACTGCTTTTTATGTCACTCCAGGGATACCTATATTTGCTGCAGAGGTCGATCCAAGAATAAAGAACGAAGTCTCTCCTGATGCCACAGAGAAGATATTATCGTGTAATTTCATTTTACTTGAAGAAGTAAAGAAAATGATAAAGAGGGGAGAGATAATTGATGGTTTCACCCTTGCTGCAATAGCTTGCTTTGAAGGCCATGTTAAGAACCCTGACTGAAGTTCTAAGTGTGTTTCGAGGTTCTTAAGCACGTTCAAGAATCACAGATTATTGACGTATCAACTCTTAGATATTGAGAATACTGTTTTTATTGCTACTATTATCGTAGCTGGAATAAATAGAGTAAGGAGAGAGTTCAGAATGGAGGTAAAGATATTATTTAGAGGTAATCCGCGAATATTTGCAATCAGGTTATTACCTTCTACACCAACATAACAAACCAAGACTAAAGAGACTGATGCCAGAAGAAATGTCTGTACGTCTTTTTCTGCAACGAATATGCCTACAGTTATTCCCAAGATAGCCAATATATATGTAAGAAGAGGATCTATACTGTTCCCAAAAAGACCACTGCCAAAAAGAAGGCCTATTGCTGCCGCGATTATGACTCCTGCCAAGAATGCCCGTGCACCTATTATATTCTCACGTGATTTTATCACCATTATATCACCTATGTTTTATAAGACATACATTTATTTAAATGCTTTGATGGAATAAAATCCCGACGGAAGAGACTCAGAAAACAATGAAAATCAAAACAATCGTAATAGATACTGTATCACCGAAAAGTTTATAAGTCAGTGTAATTGCGGAGTTACAACACAAATTGATACCATGAAAAAAAACACAATTTTTTTGGCACTTGTATCTCTTATCCTTATGTTAGGATTTGCAAGCGCTAGTGCTGCCAATGTTTATGCTGACCAAGTAGCTGGAAATGTCACTAATGGCGCCCCAGGAGCTACCTATACTGTATCTTTGGTAATAAAGAATACATTCAATCAAGATCTTGAAGATGTCAGGATAACTCTACCAGCATTACAACAGGGTTTATGGACATCAGCAAAATCTGGGAATAATAATATCCAAATCGCAAACAACCAAGTAGATTTACCTGGAAAGATTACTTCAGGGCTTTCTAGTCCAGTAGTTACACTAGTATTCACAACCAATCCTTCTGCCGTACCTGCAACAATGACAGGTTCAATATCATTTAGAGGCACATATGGAACTTCAGGATCTTCAGCTACAATCCCAAACCTACCTCTGAGATTTACTGTTAATTCAGCACCTTCACTCACAATTTCACAGTCTACCCCTGCACTAAGTAAATCTATTATGTCAACCAAGATAGTACTTAATAATACTGGAAATGTTCCTCTTACAAATATTATACTTAATGTGACAGGAGGCCTGCCATTGACAGTCACGCCTGCTAATTTTGCTTCACTTGCTGAAAAAACAATTTCAGCACAGATAGATGTCACAACTGACATGGCAAAGTTTAAGTTTGGAGAAAATGTTGGAACAATCACAGCTACATCTGCTGAAGGAGCAACAGCAAATATAGGTTATAATATAAGAAAGACTTTCTGTTCAGTAGGGCAAGTAAGTAGCAATTTAACATTAAAGAATGTAGATATTACTGAATATAATGAAGATGATGATACCTGGAAGCCAGCCGACAGAATAACATTGGAAGTTGAAGTAAAAGCCAATACAGTTGACTCAGTAGATGATGTGGTAGTTGAACTTGGATTTTTCAATGAGGCTGGAGTCAATGTTGTTGATGATCTTATATTCGTAGGAAAGGCAGATGAAGAGGTTGACCTTGGAGATATCGATGATGATGACGAAGAGATAGCTAAATTTGAGTTCAGAGTGCCTGCTGACATGAGCAAAGGCAACTATAAACTCGCAGTAAAGGCTTACAGCGACAATGAAGGAGAGAGCAAGGTTTGCGTAGATACTGCAGGAGACTTTGGATCAACATTCTTCTACAAGCCAATAAAGATAGAGAATGAGAAGGATGAAGGCAGATTCGTAATATTTGACAACATAAAGATAAATCCTGCTGAAGCAACATGCGGCGATACAGTCGCTTTGACAACTGATGTCTTCAATATCGGAACAAAGAGACAGGATCAAGTAAAAGTCAATCTATTCAACAAAGAGCTTGGTCTTGACAAGAGCTTTGAGATAAAGAAAGATCTTGATGTTGGAGACAAGCAGAAAGGCATTTCGTTTTCATTTATAGTACCAAAGACGGCTGCTGACAAGAAATATAATTTGGAACTTACCGCTGACTATGACTATGATGATGATCAGAATGAATATGATGTTTCATCTGATGAATCTACTGATGTTGCATTGAAGGTCTTTGGTTGCAATCCAACAACTGTAAACGGTGCTGGAACGCCAACTGCAAAGGCAGAGATTGTCGCAGCAGTAGACTCTGAAGTGGCTGTAGGAAAGAATGTTGTAATAAAGGCAACAATAAAGAATGTTGGAAATAATACGAACACATATGCACTTGGAGTAAGCGGAATAGATTCTTGGGCAAAATTGACTGATGCTAGCTCAAGAACAGTCACATTGGCTCCAGGACAGAGCAGAGATGTTAGCTTTACATTGACTCCAAATGCTGATGTCAAGGGAGAGCAGAAGCTTGTTGTCGAAGCAATATCTGACAGGACAGACTCAAAGACATATAGCGTGACATTCCCTGAATCAAAGTCAACAGGAATAAACCTTGGAGGGAATACACTCCTTTGGATCGTAGGGATAATGAACGTAGTCCTATTGATATTGATAATCTTGGTAGCCATCAGAATATCAAGAAGATAAAGCTTATTTTTTGATTACCGTCAATTTATTAAACCTGCCTTGGCTCATGTTTTAATGGACTTAAATGATATAAGGGATCTGGTTATAAGATATGATATTCTTCTTATAATCTCATTGACGCAACATTGGCTGCTCTATGAAATATTCACTCCTCTTACTCTTTATCCTTTATTCTGGATAATAAGCATATTCACTAAAGCAATGATATTGCCATTGACTTCTACAATAGAAACATCTGGACTTACTTTCTCTCTTGTTCCAGCGTGTGTGGCAGGCTCTGCCTACTATCTATTACTAATATTGAACTTGACAACCAAAATGACATTTACGCAGAGGTTAAAAAGCATATTATTCATACTGACAACATTTTATGTCCTTAACTTAATAAGACTGCTAGTCTTTGTTTTCTTGTATTCCTCTACAGTACCATTTACTGACAGCCTGCATATTATAACCTGGTATATTGTGAGCATTTTATTTGTTGTGGGCATATGGTTCTACAATGTATATCTATTTAAGATAGGGGGTTTGCCTATCGTTGATGATTTCTCTGATTTGTGGAACGCCATAAAAAACAGAAAGCAGTAAAAGTTTTAAAGCCACTTAGCGAAATTATTATATGTTCATCGATTTTCTCCACGCAAGCATAGAGTTTTTGATACAGACAATTGGAGCGTTAGGATATTTTGGGATATTTATTCTCATGGCGTTTGAGAGTTCAATAATACCTGTGCCTAGCGAAGCTGTTCTTATACCTGCCGGAGTACTGGTCACTAGAGGTGAGCAATCTATATTATTGTTATTTATATTCTCAACTCTGGGCAGCATTGTAGGTTCTCTGGCAAGCTATTATATAGCTTTGTTTCTCGGCAGGCGAGTCTTTCATCATCTAATAAGTAAATATGGAAAGGTGATTTTCATTTCTGAAAGCTCTCTTGAGAGAACAGAAAAATTCTTCTCTTCACATGGCGAGATAACTATATTTGTAGGAAGGTTGCTGCCAGTCATAAGACATCTTATTTCTCTCCCTGCAGGATTTGCAAGAATGAATGTTGGAAAATTCACATTTTATACTATATTGGGCGCAGGAATATGGAACTTAGTACTGATATATTTAGGAATCGCATATGGGAATAATGCTGATGCGGTAAACCAAAACCTTGGAGCAATAACCCTATGGACAGTCCTTATCGTCGGAATATTCATCCTTGCATACTTCATAAGGCTAAGATTGAAGCGTTAAGAAGATTTTCTCTTCTTAGCATCTATAAGAGACTGGACCTCAAACTTCTCTACAGCATTAAGAGTCTCACAATTAGCTATATTAATATGATAACAAGTATTGCTTATCTTCCTTATACTTGTCTTGCCTGAAGACTGCACTTCCAATACAGTCTTATCAGGATAAAGGCTACAGGTTATATGCGTGAAATTAAGTTCATTCGCTACATTCTTGTCTGGGACTCCTCCCTGGACATTAAAGAGATTTCCTGTGAGAAATCCTGACAATGATGCAAAGTCTCTAGAAGTAGTCTGACAGGACTCAAAACCAGTAGTGTTAACTGAAATCATAATATCTCTACCGTACTGATTAAGTACTATCTCTCCTTCTACAGGGACATCATTTTTCCTTGGATCTAATCTCAACAGAAGCTGATAGCGATATTCCTGAACAGCGGCACCAGTTATATCCTTGAACGTATAGCCATATACATAAACCGGTACTGTCCCGTAAAGTTGCTTGTCAAATCTTAGAGTCTGGTATGTAAAAGAATTTGAGCTTTTTGTCAGATATGATGTCAACAGTATTACTACAAGAAGGAAGAACATTACTCCTATTATCCAAGTCAATTCCTTCTTCCTGACTTTTAGTTTAAGCCCTGATAATGCCTCTGTGCCTGCGGCATCTGGAATATCATTTTGTACTTTCTTTTTAGCCATAATCCGAGGACACATCAAGGTATTTTAAAGCTTTCGGCATCAAAAAATGGATTCTCCTTCTATTAATTTGACATAACTTTGTATATGAAAGCATCTATACTCTTAAGGTCGCCTTTGATGAAAATACATCTGTTCTCCTGATTAATTGATCGTTCCTCCGATTCTTCTATCACAATCAGATTGTCCGTGCAATTCTTCTCTGGAAGATTCTTAGTGCAGTTACCGTAACAAGCCTCTTGCACTCTTGAGACAAACTTCCCCAAAGTGTCAGAGATCTCGTATTGCAATGCAGTAGAATAAGATGATATATATAATGTGTTTCCAAAATAATCCTTTAATGTGACGTTTCCTTCAAAGGATATATTCTGAACATCCTCTCTAGGAAAGGAAAGGTAGACTTTCTGGCCTGAAACTGACAAAGGATATTTTCCAAAAGCCAGCGGATCATCTGTGGTGGAGTTAGAAGGAGGAGCTGTAGAAGTATATGAAAGAAGCGCGTAGCCTGCCGTGCTGACTACCATTATAGCAAGCAAAAAATAACTTATGTACTTAACTTTTCTTTTTTCCCGTGCTTCTTTCACTGCCTGCGTCTCTATCTTTTGCATATGTGAAATAATAAAAGAAGGTTTAAAGAGTTTTCGAAAACTACTTGTTATTTTTGAAACCTGTAAAACCAAACTTAAGAAGAATTTCCCTAATTTTATTTTAGATTATGGTCTATTTCGACTTTGGCCATCTATTCTCTGCCTCTTGAATTGCATCTTTGATAGGAAAGAATCCTTCTTCAGACATTAAAAACTTCCGCAATTGTTCTTTAATAGCCAGTGTATAAAATAGCTTTACATTTAGTTCAAAATGAATCAATCTTTTCTTTCAGTTCCTTACTTAACTGAATAGTTGTTATTTCCATAGTAGTTATCTTAGCTATAGAGACTGTAGTTTATTATCCTTTTGACACTGGGAAAAACAGTTTTCATCCTGTAACTTTGACCTAAATTCATTTAGTTCTATAGAATATAAAAAAATCGTGAGGGTATTAACCCTCAAGAAAAAAAGTAAAAAAAAGAAAAATAAAATTGTGTTAGCTTACTTCTTAGTCTCGTTAGTCTTCAAAGCTGCAGTTGTATCTGCAACAACACCATTCAAGTACTTCTTACCCACGGAAACATCAATGTTTGTCTGGGTTGTGAGGAACTTGACGCCGTTCGTCGTGTCAGCAGCATTATAGCCAGCTACTAATGTAGCGACCTTTCCAGCCGTATATGGGCTTTCAAATGTCTGCAAGACATACGATCCAGCATCTGCGCCAGTCTTAGTCATGAAGTCAGCACCACAAAGTGGCGTTGTGCTTCCTAACAATTTGGCTGCGACGGTGTTGATACAGCTTCCGCCTACAACAACAAGATTCTTACTTGAGACGCTAGTGACTTCAGCATCTGTAACTGTGAATACGCTTGTCACAGTGGCAGCTCCTCCTGATCCACTACTTCCTCCAATAACTGTAGTCGTGGGGGATGTGATGAGGATGTTTGCTTCCATCTGTGAATTTGACAACCATAGTTTTGCAACATTACTGCTTGCAGTGTCGTGTTCAACAAGAGTGCCGAAGGTGGTTAGACTCTGGGACTTTGTATTGGTACTCACTAGGTTCGATAGCGACGTTTGATCGCTAAAGACAGGTGTTCCTGCAGCTGGTTTAACAGGGGAAGTATCCTCTGTTTGCAATGGAATACATATAACCTCTCCATTAGTCGCCGCAGATCCTGTTGCAGTCTTTTGTTCCTGATAAAGAATTGCAGGACCACTTATTGCTGCAGAAGGATACGTAACGTTATTGCCTCCTGTCGGATACGTAACGTTAAAGTTGTTGAAACTGCAACGTGTAGTTCCAACAAGAACGCTCGTTAAAGTTTGACCGAAAGATAGGTTTGCTATCTCATAGGTGACTTTTCCAGTTGATACATTCGACGCAGCACCTCCATTTGTTAGGAACTGCACTCCTGACTGATAGTCAGATAGTGAGTCCAATCCTGGAACGCTGTATGTCGTTGCATTGGTTACATTAAACGCGCTTAAGATGGTAAACCATCCTCCGTTAGCCAATTTAATGCGTGGAAATAGCGTTCTTTGTGAACCTACTGCACCTGGTGCAGAACCTGATCCCCAAGTAATATTGACGCCTTTACCTGTGACTCCTTCTACATAGACTGAGTACGACTCTGAATCAATAGTATTGGTTGTACTACCATTACTATCTGTTGTCGTGACTGAAAACAATTCGCTAGTGACGGCATCCTTAAACGTAACTTTTACGTTATTCGCTGTTGTTGGCGAAGCTTGTGTAATACTCTGTAGTTGAAGTATTCTTCCTTTATCTCCAGAGTTGACAAGAATGTAATCGTTAACGCTCAGGTTTGCCCCCTCCAATACGTGAATCGTATAGTTGTTGCTATCAGCTAATCTGAAACCTGGAAGAGCATTATTACTTGTTGCATCTGAATCTCTACCATAGTAGAAAGTAAAGGGATCTGTGATTCCTTTATCAGAAGCAGCCTTTGTAAGGATTTTGACTCTGCCATTTACAGAATTATCTGTATCTACAACAATCATATCTTTTGAATCATTCAAAGAAGGACTCAATGATGCAAATTGCAGTTTAAATGCTCCTCCAAACACTCGATCAGTAAAGCTCTCTCCTACCTTGATATAATCGTTGGTAGAATCAGAGAATGACTGATTTACAGTAAGACTTGTTAGAGTTGTACCTGTAGTGGAAATTAGTGCATTAGTGCCTTGCAGAAGAATGTCGTCTCCCGAACCTAATCTTATTTGACTATTATTCACAAAGTGAATAGTTTGGGAACCAACGAGCAATACAGCGTTTGAAAGTGTCCCGGTCTTAGTTGCATGGAAGAGATCTTTGATATAGACCTCGAAATCTCCTGCAAATTTATAGCTGCTTCCCTTGTTAACAGATTTTGAAACTCCATTAACTATGATAGTAGCAGCAGTAGAAGAACTCGTGCCTTTCAAACTAATTGTATGCTCTTTTTTGTCAATAGTGACGGTCTTTGTCTCGCCTTCTTCAACAGTCTGAGAAGCTCCACTTCCATAGAGATATAAGTTCGTAGCATCTGAATTAGCTCCGATCGTATATTCCTTACCCAATATTTTTATCGCTGCAGTACCTACAACATTCGTTGTATCCGTAATGTTGATAGCCTTACTGAATGCTAATGTGTACGAGAGCGTAGGATTTGTTCCTGAGCTCCCTGCATCGATCATTGCAACTGGGTCAATACTCTCTCCGCTCTTTCCATAGACTACTTGCCTTGCTCCAGGGGTAATTTTCTGCGTATATCCATACGAAGTACCTGCTGCATCAACAGCAGTACCAGAGGCTAACAAAGTTGGTAGCTCAGTATTTGTAACCGAAGAGAAAGCAGAATTTAGAGTACTGTTGGTGTAGAGTTTCTGATTTGATTTTGCGAGATTGATTGAATCTCCACCGCTTGTGCTTACACTACTGCCTGAA
>VGKP01000001.1 GCA_016866975.1 Candidatus Pacearchaeota archaeon | reverse complement strand
ATATTTATGTCGGGAACCGATGAAAACCACACCTTTCAAGGTGTGGTGGTTCCCGAGCATCTCCAAAAACGAGCGCCTGCAACAAACCTCGGCTTTTAAGCCGAGGTGGCGCATCGTTTTTGTGATAAATTTTTCTGATCTTCTATTTTAGCAGGCTTTATATACCTTAAAAATGTGAAAAAAATCATGAGAAAGACTCTTGCTCAGTTGCTCTCTGCCTCTTTGCTAGCAGGCGCATTTATTGCAACAAGCTGCAATTTCTATCCTCCTTACCAGAAACGCTCCACAATTTTAACCCGTGTTTCTCCACAAGAACAGTCAAAGCTAGTTGATTCATCACCCATCGGGCCAGATAGCGGAAAACCTGAATATGAGCCATTTTTCACAAGTCTTAGTCTGGCAGGAATTCTCGATTTACTTCCACCTCTGACTATTGGGCACGCTGTGCTAAGGATGGAACAAGGAGTGGGTGCAACTGCAGAGGATAAGCATACGTTAGACAAAATTCTGGACAAGGCCAGAGAAAAGATACCTTATAAGGAAAAATATACTCTACAAGATGCTACAAATTCTTTGCAGATCATTCATGGGATTCTGGAAGAAAATGGATTTAAGTCAGAGGCCTGCGTTCTATTGAATACTGGATTGAGAAATCATAAACTTGATTGCGATTTGAGAAGTTACATTTATCTCAGTATTGCAGAGAACAGGGAGTTCCCTCTCAAAGCGGTCTATCTTCCAGGCCATATGTTTGTAAGATGGCATGACGACGATGGCACCATCATCAATTGGGAGACTACTGCAGGGGCTACTCTGCCTTCATCGTATTATCTCAACGAATTAAAAGACCAATGGAAGAAAAATTACCCTGAAAGCAAGGATGAAGACTGGAAGTTTATTGTCTACAATCACGAGCAGCTTGTAGAGCAGGCAGCACATATCGTCTATACTGAAGTTGCCAGAAAATATACTCCTGATGCTCCGAAACCAGGAGAACTTAAGTCATTTAAATCTCAGATAACCCCTGAGCAATATCTCTTTGAAGGTGCGCCAGTCTTCTCAGTAGCTGCAGATTATCTTTCGTGGAAGAGATTGGGTGCTTCGATGACTAGCGCCAGGTTTTATGAGATGGCATATCGCTGGGATGAGGCGATTTCAGAATATACAGAAATCATACAAAAAGACCCCCATAATGCAGACGCATATGTTAATCGTGCAAACATCTACTCTATGAAATCTCAATCAGCCGAGAGTTTCGAAGGTAAATCCTTTTTCCTGAAGCTGGGAAATCAAGATCTTGATATAGCAAAGAAGTTGCTAGGCAAGTGACTATATTTTTTCGAAAAATTCAAATAGTTCACTATCGGTGAAAATAAATGACACCTCTAGAGAAAGAGTTTTTTTCATTTATCTATTCTCGTCAGTTAATATACCACAAGCGTTTTGTCCAAAATCTCCCTTAGCCGTGGACTTCAGACGCGGTTTTGCAGAAATTCAAGATAATCAATATGTATAGGGAACTGGATGCCTGCACAATATATTTGATGGATAGAGTAGATAAAGAGAGGGATAGAGAAAAGCTGCTTCTTAACATAGTATTCTTCAGGTTTTTCAACAGGAGAGGGATTTACGAGGACCTCAAAATAAAGATATTGGACAAAATTGATGAATCTTGCAAGAATAGGATGATTGAATCATTTTCAAAGATGCAGCAACAAGGTAAAATAATATTAAATGACGCATATCTCATTTCATCAGGTGATAAAGGGACCAAGAAACATGAGAGTATAATAAATAATTTACAGGTTACAAATTGGCAAGCATTGATAAGTAGGATAGATATTGCAAAAACTCCTGAAGAATCTCTCCATGTTCTCCAGTCAATACCAATGGTAGGCCCTTTCCTTGCCTGCGAAATCTGGACCGATTTATCTTACCTAAAATTTTTCAAACAGGGTTGGACAGACAACGACTTTGTAAACATAGGCCCTGGAGCAAAGTGGGGTCTGGAGATACTTGCAGGTAAAAGCATAAATCAGAAAGAGCAATATATTTATGTCAAGGAACTTGACTAAAACTCCAGCTTTTAAGCTGGAGTTGTTCCTTGAGCATCCAAAAAACGAGCGCCTGCATCAAACTGCGACTTTTAAGCCGCAGTGGCGCATCGTTTTTTTGATCTTAAACACCTACACAAACTCCAGGAAGAGATTCTTCCAACAATAAACAAGGATCTAAATGAACCTCTTCCATGGATAGACATCTCATTCAAAAAAGCATCATCTAACATCCCCTTTCTCTCCCTTACAAACATCGAGGGCGCTCTCTGCGAGTTCAGGAAATATCATCGTCTTAAGCAAGGCCTTGGAAAAAGAAGGTATTTTCAATCTCAAAAAAACACATCTCTTCATCAATGGAAACTATGATAGAATCGCAACAAATGCGAATACAACGCCAATTTCAAGACTCATTTTCCTATTTTTATGTCAGCTCTCCACCTGAATTTTCTAACTCCAATGTCTCCAGCTTTCTTGATTCCAATTAATCTTGCCTTAACCTCACTTTCCTTTATTTCCTTAATTATCATTTCTTTCATATTATTCATCTCTTCTTCAGGATAGAAACCATACCATTGTATTATTCCGCCCCTCTTCACAGATTTCAATGCAACATCCAAGAAAGGGTCATTTAAGTTTGGTCTAGTCATTATTATCCTATCGAACTTCTCCTTTAATTTTGGAACTGCTTTCCTTACATCTCCCTGTACTATCTCAACAACCTTATCTACTTTGTTCCTCTTGGCATTCTCAAAAGCATATTTGGAGCATTCTCTAGACAATTCAACAGAGACTACTCTCTTGGCCTTACTATGCTTCGCAATCACAATAGCAAATGGGGCCACTCCTCCAAACATCACAAGCACATTCTCTCCTTTCTTCACCATATTCGCAACTTCAATCCTTTCCTGTGATAGTCTTGGAGAGAAATAACATGTATCTATATTGAATCTAAATACACCCCCATTCTCTTTATACAAGACCTCTTTTGTCTTTACACCCATAATATGTCTAGTAGTCTGAGTCCTCAATCTCCCCTTGAACCTCTCAACTTTCTCTACAACAGTTTGCACGCCCTTATGCGTCTTCAGGATCTGATCAGCCTCTCTTTTCTTATCTCTGTCTTTTGAATCCCAAGGGAATTTAACAATCGCTATGTTGCCCAGGATATCTATGCCCCTCATACCTTTGCAAAGGAGAAGTAGTTTAAAGAGGTTACGAATCAAGTTCCTTACATCAGCATTAATCAACGTAATAGTCAACTATTTTAAACCATCATTCCTTGCATTTCTGATGGTTAATGTGGTGATCTTTGACTTTGACGGAGTCATAGCAGACAGCCTTCCTGTAGTTGACAAGGCTGCTCGGGCTGTGTTCCAGAGATTGAAATATTCCTTTCCGACAATAAACCGAGATGATGATCTCAAGAATATACTCACGAAAGAGATGAAATTGAATGCCTTCCAACAGCTACGCCTTATCAAAGCCATGAGGAAAGAGGTGGCTGCCTTGAAAGAAGACATGCAGCTTTTCCAAGGCATGCGCGAACTTTTCGAGGAACTTATTAAAGATCATCAAGTTATGATACTTAGTTCTAATGCATTTGAGACAATCGATGCATTGCTGAGAAAGCACCATTTTCCCGAGATAAAGATAATATCTGACAGTTCTTTGTTTGGAAAAGATAAAGTGCTTAAGCGAGTTTTGAAAAACCACAATCTCTCGCCAAATGATGTAGTCTATATAGGCGATGAAGTACGCGACGTCGAGGCATGCAAGAAAGTTGGAGTACCGATATTTGCAGTGTCATGGGGATACAACTCAGAAAAATCGCTTGTAAAAGCGGGCGCGACACAGATAATTCGATCGCCTGAAGAAATAATAAGACTTCTTCAGTAATTCTCCCTCGAAAAAAACAAAAACCATGTTCTTGATGAAAGAAAGATTTAAATACCCACCAAATTAATTACAATTACATAAAATTCACATGGCAAAACAAAAACCAACACTCAATGTCGTTTTCGTAGGTCACGTTGACCACGGAAAATCCACTACAATTGGACGACTTATGTTTGATTCAGGTAAGATTTCTCCTGAAGAACTTGAGAAATTGAAGGCAGAAGCACAGAAGCACGGAAAGGCAGGCTTTGAATTCGCTTTCGTCATGGACAAGTTCAAGGAAGAGAGAGAGCGCGGAGTAACAATTGACCTTTCTTATCAGAAATTGGTTACAAACAAATATGAAGTTACAATAATCGATGCTCCTGGGCACAAAGACTTCGTCAAGAACATGATTACTGGAGCATCACAAGCAGACTGCGCAT
Organism: Candidatus Pacearchaeota archaeon; assembly: GCA_016866975.1. Taxonomy (GTDB): domain Archaea; phylum Nanobdellota; class Nanobdellia; order Pacearchaeales; family GW2011-AR1; genus VGKP01. The sequence goes on along the minus strand of VGKP01000001.1, from coordinate 114,075 downwards.
TCTTAACTATTTCTGCAAAGGATGGAGTTCAGCCTCAGACAAAAGAGCATGTCTGGCTATTGAGGACAATGGGAGTTACTCAAATCGCAGTTAACATCAACAAGATGGATACTGTAGATTTCAAGGAAGATGCTTTTAATAAGACAAAGGCAGATGTTTCAGTCATTTTAAAGCATGCAGGATACAAACCAGATACAATAACATTCCTGGCTATCTCTGGATTCAAGGGAGACAATGTTGCAAAGAAATCAACAAATATGCCTTGGTACAAGGGACCAACAGTAATAGAGCAGCTTGACTTATTTTCACAACCTGAAAAGCCAACAGGGCTTCCACTTCGTATGCCTCTACAGGATGTATATGAAATAACAGGAATTGGAACTGTTCCAGTTGGAAAGATTGAGACTGGAATAATGAAGATTGGTCACAAAGTAATTATCCTTCCAGGTCGTTCTGGGAAAGGTATTGCAGGAGAAGTCAGAACAATTGAAATGCATCACGAACAACTCCAACAAGCAGAAGCAGGAGACAACGTAGGTATAAACATCAGAGGCGTAGGAAAGAAGGACATTGCAAGAGGAGATGTCATTTGCGATGCAGCAATGCCAGCAACAATTGCTGAAGAATTCGTGGCTCAGATCGCAGTTATTTCTCATCCAACAGTCATCGCTAAAGGATATACTCCAGTATTCCACGTTCACACAGCTCAAGTTCCATGCCAGTTCATCGAATTGATTGAAAAGACTTCGCCTGATGGAACAACTGCAAAGAACCCAGACTTTTTGAAGAATGGAGATGTTGCAAAAGTTAGAATTAAGCCTATTGGGAACCTTGTTCTAGAGACACGGGCAGCCAATCCTCACATGTCGGGTTTCGCTATAAGGGACGCTGGAGCTACAGTAGCTGCAGGCGTCTGCATTGAAGTCAAGGCAAAGACACTTTAACTCTTTATTTTCTTTTTACCCCAATTTGCTCTTTTGATCTAATAATTAATAAATTGCTTAAGCTAATTTTTCCTGCTAATTATCCCTAGACATTTTATATAATGTCTTTGCTGGAGTATATACTTTTCCAGAATCATAACCATATAGTGGATTTATTAGTTCATCTTTTATTCTTTCTCTCAAGTTCAGGTGCGGTATGACTGTTATTCCTCTAGAACTCAGGAAAGATGAAGGTTTGCCATTACTGAAGCTTACGTCATCAAAATCTCCGATTACTACTGTAGAGATAGGGTATTGAAGGATAAGTTCTGAGCACGAGCAGAATTGCTGAGTCCTTCTGGTCTGCGAACAAGGCTCCAATGTTGTTATTAATATATGGCTTCTCCTAGAGTGTTTTGACATGGGTGAAATATTTGAATTATATATTGCGTTCCTCTCAGCATGTAAAATCATATTGGTTCCTGAAAGAAATGTCTTGTATCCATTGCTTAGAATGTTGCCTTCCTCATTTAGTATCATCGCCCCAACATATGGCCTCCCCATAGGAAAGGGAGAGCATTTCGCAAGGGAGATGCAGGTATCCATATACTTATCTAGCTCTTCTGTTGTGAATTTGATTTTGTCCATTCAAAAACGATTAATTAATCCTTTTTAAGCTTAATGTATAATTCTTTAGTGTTTGATTCTTAATCATCACAATACTTATAAACTTCATTAAATCAATTGTGTCTATGGAAAAAAAGAGTGTGACTAAGAAAGAGATAGAGGACAAGCTAGCTTCCGTCGGTGATTATGTAAAGATGGATTACTTGCAGAGGTGCCTTAAGATGCAGATAGATTTTGATACAAGAAGATATGTTCTAACAAAACTTGCTGCGATTTATGAATCCAGAAAGATGTATCTCGAAGCAGCCCGCCTTATACGCATAGCCGCAGACATTAATACGACTTATGAAGGCAAGGCAGGGGATTTCATCAGATCAGCAGACTTGTTCATCAAGGGAGGCAATTTCTCAGAAGCAGACATCTCAGTGGCAAAGGCATTGGCGACAGCCAATGACAAGCAGAAGGTGGCAATAAAGATCAAGGTCAAGGAAGCGTACAAGGCACAGGCAAAAGAGTTCATGTCAAAGGATAAAAGAAAGCACGCCCTTGAGACCTATGAGAAAATAGCGAGTATGGACCTCGATCCATTAGAGAAGAAAGAAATTCAACAACAACTTCTTTTCCTATATGATAAGCTAGGAAAGATAGTAGAGAGCGCCAGTCTTAAGAAAGCAATGAGTACTCCATCGCAGCCTCAGCAAAAAGATAATTCAAGAAGGACTTCATTCATGAGGCCATCTCAGGAGTCTCAATCCACATCTTCTTTATTTAAGGAAATTGGCCTTGACGATTGATCGATTTTTTCTTAGTTTTTTATCCAAACAATAATCATCTGCTCCATGAAGAAACACAGATATCAGTGCCATCAATATTCCAAAATCCCTGACGCCTATTTCATTCCAACCTACAGATAATGTGATTCCAAGCATGTGCAATGCAAGTAAAAATGATGCGATTCTGGTATAAAGTCCAATCAGCAATAACACTCCAAAAACAATTTCAGATATGCCATTTACAAAAACAATAGTAAATGGATCTATTGTAGATGAAGCAAAACCGGGAACCCATCCTATCCAGTTCAGAGGATACAATAGTTGGTTTATCCCAAACCAAAGAAATACCAAGCTCAATCCAATCCTCAAGATAACCGGAGCAGTACTCTTTGCCTTATCAAGATTCATATTATTCCTCCACAATCAATTTCCCTTTCATCTCTCTATGGCCGCTTCCACACATCGTAGGGCACCTAAACTCATAAGTTCCAGCTTTGTCAGCAATGAACTCTACACTATCGATCCCACTTACGCTAAGCTCAGATATCATTATACCATGGGCAGTGTCTACATTTTCCACAACCAATCTGACTTTCTCTCCTTTCTTGACTTTGATTAAAGACGGTGCGTACGTGAATCTTTCGGCCTTTACATTTATTATTCTAGGCTCAACCGAAGTCGAGCTCTGTGTCTTCGATGATACCAAGCCTTTGTAATCTTCTGAGCTTTGCGGCACTCCCTGATTCATTACCCATATAACGACACCCAAGAATATAATCAAGACAAGTATCACTGCCCCAAGCCCCGTTGCACTAGAATTCATTTCTTTTATAGTAATTCCAAATATTTAAACTTAACTTTAAACTCGAGTGAAAAATAAAAATAAAAAGAATTATAGAGCTTACTCTTCCGTAGCATCAAGTCCCTGAAACAGCGCGTCAGGATCAAACTCCTCTGACACGTGCTCATCGACCATTACTTCTTCCTCTGTCGACCCTTTTTTAACTACCATCTTTCTATTTTCCCTTACGACTTGGGATATATAAACCTTGCGTCAATTTTTTTCCCGTCGTAAAATACCCAAAAGATTTATATATTCCATCCAATGCCATTTTTGCATATCAAACTGTTCTTTGCATATGTTCAAGGATTAAGCATTTGCATACTTTAAATAAAATACTATAAAACCAAGTATATTAAAAACAAAGATTTAAATAGCATTATTTCCAATAATCCATTAATAGAAAGAAAATTTACCCTTTCATATTCACGTCCGTGCGGGACATCAGTGTAAGCTTTCAACTTTCTTTCTAATGCAGAAGAAACTGCTGGCGTAAGCCAAACAAACAATTAGAACTAGGAGAAATAAAATGGCAAAAATAAGTCCAGTATCAATCAAGTATATGATTTATGCTTCATTCAAGGCAGAAGGTCATCTTGAGAAACCAGATGTAATCGGAGCTATCTTCGGCCAGACGGAAGGCCTTCTTGGCTCGCACTTGGAGATGCGTGAGTTACAGAAAGAAGGCAAAATAGGCAGGATCGAAGTAGATCTAGAGACAGTGGACGGAAGGAGCGTAGGAGAGATTCAAGTACCAACTGCTCTTGACAAGTCAGAGACCACGATAATCGCGGCTGCACTCGAGACAATTGACAGAATTGGTCCCACTGAAGCATCTATTGAAGTCACAAAGATAGAGGATGTAAGGGGAAGTAAGAGAGATTTCATTATAGAACGAGCAAAGAAATTGCTTGAGGGACTTGATGAGGGCGGAGACTTTGGCGAGATGAGCAAGACTCTCAAAGAAGAATCTAGGGCTGCTAAGATACAAGAGTATGGTGAAGAAAAACTCCCCGCAGGCGACCTCACAGGAAAGGAAGTCATAGTAGTAGAAGGCAGGGCGGATGTCGTAAACTTGCTTAAGAACAGAGTTAACAATGTCATTGGGATGAATGGCACAAAATTGCCGGCAGAGATTGCAAGGCTTGGGCAGGAGAAGGAGATAACGCTATTTATTGATGGCGACAGAGGCGGAAAGCTTATTGCCCAGAATGTAATAAATAATGCAAGGATTATGTATGTTGCTGTTGCCCCAGATGGAAAGGAAGTGGAAGAGCTAGTAGGAAAAGAAATACTGATTGCCTTAAGGAAGAGAGTGACAACATCAGAATTTATGCGCTCTTTATCAAGAGATTTTCCTGACCGTAACGGATCCTCAACACCTTCAACTCCATCTACACCATCAACACCATCGCAAGTAACACCCATGGCTAATGGAGATGTCAAAGAGAAGGCCAGGCAGGCATATGATAAAATAAAAGAGTCCAAGCAGGCTATTCTTGTGGATGAAAATTTCGATGTCATCAAGAAAGTTAGCGCAAAAGAAGTTAGCAAAAACATAAAGCTTTCACGCAAGAAGATTTTTGCAATAATAATGGATGGAGCAGCTACTTCAAGTATAGTAAGGTCATGTGAAGAGGAAGGCATAAATCATCTGGCAGCTACAACTTTCTCAGGTATAGATAATACTTCTGTTAACCTTATAAGTCTTTAAAAAAAATAAAAAATAAAAAATAAAATTTTACTTCAATGCAGAATCGATTGCTGACTTGAATGCGCTGTAAGGCTGTGCTCCAGAAATAAGCTTTCCATTTATGAAGAATGCAGGCGTTCCTTCTACTCCTGCTGCAGATCCGTCACTCATATCCTTAGATATCTCATCAGAATATTTGCCAGAACCTATGCAACTGTCCACTTCATAACCTATCTCCTTTGCCCATTTCTTCAACTCTGCTGCGCCATATTGTGCCGTACCCTTTACTGGGCCCTTCAATGGATCTCCTCCATCAAGCTTGTTCCCTTCCGAGAATATCTTGTCGTGCATCTTGAAATATGCTTCATCGCCACCTTTCTCTCTTACGCAGTTTGCAGCCTCAGCCGAAACTTCAGCAGAAGCATGAAATGGCAATGGGTAATCTCTGAAGACCAACTTGACTTTTCCAGTATCAACATAGTCTTTCTTCAACTGTTGATATGTTTCTGTCCAGAACTTTCTGCAGAATGGACACTGGTAGTCGGAAAATTCTATTATTGTCACCTTTGCATCTTTACTTCCAACTACAGGGTCATCATCTACAGTTGCTTGTGCATATACAGGAGGTGCATCGCTTCCAGGCAATTTCCCATCAGCCATTACACTTCCAGTTGTAGAAATTCCTTTGTTGAAGTACATAAATGACATCACTATCAAAAGGGCTGCAAGAACAAATGTGGAATACTTCCACAGAGCTTCTTTCTTTATCGTTATAGTCTCTTCACTCATAATAACCTCCTTTCAATCTCTGTTTTCATTATTTTTGGCAGGTTTTCAGGATTTAAAAACTCTTTGAAACTTCAATTTAAGCTATTTCTTGGGCAATGAACAACGAGCAAAAGATGATGTGACCTTGATAATGGAATAACATAACAATAAAATTGCTATGAAGGATATTTCAGTGCCTTGGAAAGGCAAAGCAGCAATGCTTGACCCAAATCCTAACAATGCAATCACTCCAACTCCGCAAGCTGCGCATCCTGGAACCAGGAATCCCAAGAAAAGTGCAATTGTAGAAATTAAGCCAGAGGATGTCTCCTGCTTTCTTGTTAGACTGAATTTACAATGTATGATTGAAAAAAATATTCCCGTGAGGAGCCCAATGACTATTATTGAATAAAATGTTGTTATTGTTATAGTTTCATGAAATCCAAAGAGACTCTCACGGATGAATTCAAGCGAGTTAAAAAATCCCAGTTCAGGTATCCAGACAGAATAGTTCTGGATATTGGCTAGAACAGCATTAGCAAGATAAAACCCCATCGCAATTACGAGTGTGATAAAAATATATTTAGGCTGACCAAAAACCAATTTCCAGACGCGAAACATTTCCGAATTTACCATTTTATTGGAATCTTATCTTTGCCCCCATCCAACTTTTAAATATCAATGTAGCTGCAATAAATATATGCAACGCAAGTATCCACGGGCTCTGGAATATAATTTCTCCAAGCAAAATTGACTCTACTTGTACGAGATTTCCATTTTCTATTTCAGTATAATAGACCGGGATAAAATACGACACAAATAAAAATACCAATATAGCAAATCCTGCACAGAAAAGCACAATTTTTTTCATCCTATATTCAAAAAAACAAGAATGTTTAAATACTCTTGCTCATAAGCACTCCTGTCTAAAGAGGTAAAATGGCAAAAAAGTGTATTTATTGCAAAAACGGCATTGACGAAGAGTCTGTAATCGATTTCTGCGAGCGCTGTGGCATTGGAGTGTGGGGTGAGAAGATGTTCAAGGCCATAGTGTCAAGCATGGAGAAGTCAAGGGATAATGGAGATTTATTCCAGGGTTCTGTCTCAGATCCCAAGGCACCGCAATCACCAAGGCTTTCCAGATAATAGGGTTGTAGAGCACAATCATATTTTTTCTATGAAAAATATGATCCAGCCATTTGGCTTGATAATTTGACTTTAAGATACGAGGGAAACTTTGTTAAAACCAAAGTTTTCTAGAAATTCAAAGGCTGTTTTTCCTCCTTTTCTAGACCAAAGCCTTTCCACCAAAGCTTTTTAAACTCTCGTACAGAGGTACTGATATGCTCACACACAAACACATTCGACAGAAAGGGAAATTCTCATTTATGAGATTTTTCCAAAGCCTTAAGGAAGGAGACAAAGTAGCAGTTGTCCAGGAACTCAGCATCCCATTCCCATACTCTCATAGGCTACAGGGAAGGACTGGTACAGTCATAGCAAGACGAGGGAAGTCATATGAGGTGGAGATTAAAGACCTCAACAAGCCTAAGAAATATATGATACAACCAATACATTTAAAGAAAATACAACAGATAAAATGATATTAAATAGAACACCTTTAACGATTGCAGAAGTAAAGTCATACGCTGGCGAGACACTGAGTGAAAACAAAGTTCTTGCAGATTACATAAAGTCTTTTGAAAGATTATCTCCTGATAAAGCAAAGTCTTTGGTTGAAGATGTCAAGGCTCTGAAGAATCCAAAGATAAAGGACGATCTGGCAGTGAAAGTGGCAGACATTCTTCCTCAGGATACTGAAGACATCAACAAGATATTCATAGAAAATTCCCTGAGTGAAGAGGAAGCTCAGGCACTTCTTTCAGTAGTGAAGAAATATTAACATGGCAGAGAAAGAAGAATTTGCAATCATTTTAGATTACTTGCCTTACGGTTATCCTATGGGGGGCAAGATGAATCCCGTCGCCCAAGCAATAGGCGAGAAGAATCTTACTCTTCTTGAACTTATTCCAAGGAGAGGAGTGACTCTAGAGACTAAAGAAAAAGTTTATATAGGTCCAGAAAAGAGAGATAAGATATACTTCATATCAGGAAGACTTCCGAAAGAGAAGCTGACTGAGACTGCAAAGGCGCAGTTGCAGGAATATGTTGAGGCTTTTGTGACCGCAAACGAGAAGAGATTTGTTGATTTCTTCAATAAAGCTCAGGCCCTCAACACACGAATGCATCAGATGGAACTGCTTCCAGGATTTGGCAAGAAACATACTCAGGAGATACTTCAGGCGAGGGATGAGAAACCATTCGAATCTTTTGAGGACCTTAAGACGAGGCTGAAGAGCGTTCCAGATCCAAAGAAGGCGATAGAGAAAAGAATAATCGAAGAGCTGTCGGAGAGACAAAGATTCAATCTTTTCATAACATCATAACATGGCAATAGAAATTACTGATTACGGAAACTACGGAAAAGCAAGTTTTAGCATACCCTTACTAGGAGGAGCAAAAAATTTTGCAGATAACCTCATAAGCAGGTCTCGCAATGCATATGTATCTCGAGGTTTAATTGCATCGGACATTTCTAGGGTTAATGAAGGTGATACTTTCAAGTTATTTGGATTCTATCAAGACTCGGCAGTCACTATTGATTTCAATTCATTAAATCTCGTCGGAAAATTAATTAGCCCTAATCAAGATAAAAACACTATAAGATTATGTGAATTAATGGAATTAATCGGCACAGCACAACCTTTACAAGTAAATACAGGAGAATACGAAAATGGCAGATAAAAAACAACAAGAAAAATTAGAAAAGCTTGACAAGATGGAGAAAGAGAAGGCAGATAAAAAGAAGCCTCGAATGGAAGAAGATAAAAACGAAATACTTGTCCGTATCTTAGGCTATGATATACCAGGTTCAAGGAATATCCATACCGGCCTGACCAGGATCAAAGGCGTGTCATGGGCAATATCAAATGCGATATGTATAAGGCTGAATATGCCAAAATCAAAGAAGATTGAGGCCCTGACTAAAGACGAGATAGCCAAGATAGAGGCCTTCCTTAAGAATCCTCAGTTACCTGCTTTTTTCTTCAATAGGCGCAATGATAGGGAGACTGGAGAGACAAGGCACAATCTAGGGTCGGATTTAGATATAGCAAAGGAGTTCGATATCAAGAGACTTAAGGAGATTCGTAGTTATAAGGGCATTCGCCACGGCGCCAAGCTTCCAGTCAGAGGGCAAAGGACTAGGTCGCACTTTAGAACTAAATCTAAACCAATGGGGGTTAAGAGAAAGAAAGCATGATAAGGAAAAAGAAACTTTTCACAAGGCCTAAGAAATTATACCAGGCAGCGCGTATAAAAGAAGAGAATATCTTGCTTGAAAAATATGGTCTGAAGAATAAGAAAGAGATTTGGAAGACTCTCGCAAAGATCAATTATTACAGGAGCAGGGCAAAAGCTCTTTCTAAGGCTCCTATAGATGAGCAGAAGAAATTGTTCGAGAAATTACAATATATAGGATTGAAGGTAAATAGCATAGCTGATGTCCTAGCATTGAAGATAGATGATCTCTTGCGAAGAAGACTGCCCTCTATAGTTGCCAAGAAGGGCTTAGCAAAAACTCCTCAACAAGCCAGACAGATGGTAGTTCACAAGAAAGTTCAGGTCTCAGGTAAAGTGGTAAATGTACCTAGCTATATAGTCAGTATAGAAGAAGAGAATTCAATAATGGCCCAGACCCCCAAGCCTCAAAGCGATAACAAAAATCAGATTGAAGGAGCCGCACAATGAGCTTAGAAAAACAGCCAGAGCAAGAAATTAAGGAAACAAAGACTAAGAAGATTGATAAGGAGATTGAAGTGAAGCAAGAATCCAAGGAAGATAAATCAGAGTTAGAGGAAGTAATGGAAGAGAAAAAAGACGAAAAATCAGGAATAGCTTATATCTACAGTTCTTCAAATAACACGCAAGTCCATATAACTGATCTTGCAGGAAACACTCTCTCCAGAGTCAGTGGAGGGATGATGACAAAGCATTCTCGTCTTAAGGCAGATCCGACGGTAGCTATGTTCGTAGCCAAGAAAGCTGCAGAGCGTGCCCGCGACCTAGGAGTAAGTGCATTGTATATTAGAACTAGGGCAAAGACTGGTTCTCCAGGTCTAGGTCCAGGAACACATGCTGCAGTAAAATCTCTAGGCAAGGAAGGCTTCAGGATAATCAGTATTCTCGATACTACACGCGTCCCACGTGGAGGTCCCAAGAAGAAAGGCGGCAAGAGGGGCCGAAGAGTTTAAAAATCAATTTTTCCCCGTAACACTATGGAAGTCATCGAAAAAACTCCTGAAAAGCTTATCCTGAGAATGCCTGCAAATGAATCATTGGCAAATGCATTGAGAAGAAGTGTTTCTGAAATACCTACTCTAGCCATAGACGAAGTAGAGATTTTCAAGAACGACTCTGCCCTTTATGACGAGGTTCTCGCACATCGTCTCGGTCTTATACCTTTGAAAACAGAGAAATCAATGAATTCAAAAACAAAGGTAGATTTCAAGCTATCAAAAACTGGCCCATGTACAGTCTATTCCGAGGATCTTCAAGGATCAGCAGAAGTCGTTCATCCAAAGATACCTCTTACTATACTCGCCGAAGGCAACAAATTGGAGATTGTAGCTACAGCAATTCTCGGGCAGGGCATTAATCATGCAAAATACATTCCAGGGCTCTGTTATTACAGGCATATTCTTGAAGTGAAATCTACGCCTGATATTGACAAGATAATTCAGAATTCTTCAGGTGCTATGAAGCCTGAGAAGAAAGGTTCAAAATGGGTCTGCGACCTCAATGATGCAGATATAGAGGCAGTCACAAATGTAGACAAGAATGCTATAACTCAGCTAGATGAACTTGTTTTTATAATTGAATCTTACGGGAACATGCCTGCAAAAGATGTATTTGCAAAATCCATTGAAGCCCTTGAAGAAAACCTCGATGAATTCGAGAAAGCTCTCAAGTAATTTTTCTACTGTCCTTGACTGAAAATATCTGCATATCGTTGATTCATAAATAGAACATTAATTTCTTTGTTGGGTAGACCTCTTCGCAAGGTCCTGCACGGTACAATCTTACCACTGGAGGCAACTGTATGCTCAGGTGTATAAATTGTCCATCCCTGTTTTTGAAGCTTTCTAAAATCATGTGCTCGATGTGATGAGATAAAAACGGTTGCTTCACTCTTGTATAATCCATCCATTAATTTGGATCCCATGGATTCTGCAACTTCAGCTTCTGCAGAATCGAGAAACTCATCCAAAACAATCAAGTCTTCTTTATTACTATTCTTAATATGGCCATAAATGTGGCGAAGTTCCTGTTCTGCCTTACCCTTCCCGCCTCCACGATTAGATACATTCCTAAAATAGAAAATGCGATTGTAGTAAGGAGCTATAATAGCGTCTCCTGGAGTTTGTTCTCCTGTTTGCCACATAATCGAGCCGAGAACAATGTTTTCTAAAAAAAAACTCTTTCCTCCGCTGTGCAGACCCGCAAGCATAAATTTTCTTTCGCCTCGTTTGGTACTAAAACTGATAGGGACAAATTGTCTAGGTCCCTCATAGGGTTGTGAAAGTGTAAGGGGAAACATATTCTCAAGCCGATAGTAATCTTTAAACTGGGGCGTAACAAGTTCAGGAATGTCATGATGGGGCAGAGGAAAGTCTTCTTCAGGTTCAGGATCATTCATAGGATCCCAATCGTCTTTTTCTTGGTAGGCATATCCCATCATGAACCTCCCATAATTTCTATGGAATCGTACAGGTGCTGCTATTTTCTCAACGAGCCCTCGAAGGTTTTCTTCCTTTCTCAAACTGAATTCCCCTCTTACAAATCTAAAAATATTCGCTTTAAAATCTTCTTTTCCACCTTCGACGGCTTCCAGTGCAGCACGTTTCATGGTGACTCTTACCTTTTTTAACGCATTTCCCCCATTATAAAAAAAACGATGCGCCACTGCGGCTTAAAAGCCGCAGTTTGATGCAGGCGCTCGTTTTTTGGATGCTCAAGGAACAACTCCAGCTTAAAAGCTGGAGTTTTAGTCAAGTTCCTTGACATAAGAGGTCTGATGCCCGCTTTCTCTCCCAGGGGTTCTCCAACCTTCAATGGAGCCATTATCCGTATTGATAAGAAAGGTATTCATATTGTCCAGCTGTTCCAGTGTACAGCATTGTTTTCCATACGCCTCTTCAAATCTTCTTATTCTGTCCAAAATTCCCTTTTTTTCAGGGATTCCTCTCAATCTGAAAAGTTCCTGACGGGCATCCGCAAGCGTCTGTCTCACTTCTGAACAGAACCCAATAAATTCTTCTGCATTGTATTTTCTTGGCTTTCTCTTAGGAAATGTACGTTCAAAGACAGATTTTCTCATATGATGGGATCGCCCAAGGCGTTGGAAGAATTGTTGCCTTTGCTGGATATATTCTTGAGGGAAACTGGGGATAACAATCATTTTTCCTTGCTCGTCAGGCTTTCCGTACTGTGCTAGACTTTCTTCCTGACCCAATCCTCGGAAGAGTTTCGAAGAAAAAGGAGAGTGAGGGAATCCATCCAGATGAATGGCATCAGGACAATACTTAAACATTTCAGCAATTGACAAACTTTTCCTCATCTCAAGAGCTTAAAAAGATAGTAGCAAGATAAACACTATCTTTAAAAACACATCGTCTCTCGTTCTTACATGCGGGGGTGCCAGAGCGGTCTAATGGGCAGCCTTGAGGTGGCTGTGGCTTAGTGCCTTCCGAGGTTCGAATCCTCGCTCCCGCATTATAACCAAATTATTTCTTGCTCTCTAATTTCAATACTCTTGATTCAATCTCTTTCATCTTCCTTATAAGCTCTTTATGTTCTTCGGTAGGAGATTGATCTATTGATTTGACGAAATCATCAAGATATGCATTGAATAGAGTGCTTAATTTTCCTCCAAACAGGTGCAATTTAGTCTTCGCTCTTTCTAGTTTATCTCTATCTACAGTTATATTAACTCTTACTTTACCGCTCATCAGAACTCCTGCACAAGATAATTCATCGTCTTGGTAAATCCCAGTTTCTGGAAAATCTTCAGGTTGCGGTCAGCAGTCAGGAGCACGAGCAGGCGCGTTTTCTTTTTCCAGTGCCTTGCCACATGCTGAATCATTTCTTTAGCTACCTTATTTCTTCTGAATTTCTTAAAGACATATATGTTTTTTATCCAGACTATCTCTTTAGGTGCATCAAACTCACTCTCTATGTATCCTGCAGGCTCATGTCCATGATAAGCTATGACAAAATAGAAGTCTTTCTTTCTTAATGATTTAGCAAAATCTTTCTCTTTCTGTATTTCCCATGTTTTCATTTCTTTGAATGCTGTCTTGTCTATTTTTGCAAGCAATGCAGCATCACTCTCATTCGCTACAGAATATCTAATCATACACACTTACACACATTATAGTATAAAAATCTTTCTATCATGGCAAGCTTTAAATACCTTCATTTCCCGATGGGAATATGAAATTGACAAAGTATCTTGTTAAGACCAGAGTTGACAGAAAGATAACTGAAAAATATAATCCTCCTAAAGGGAAAGGCAAGATAAGCAAGACTAATATCAAAAGGCATCTTCAGTTCAAAACGCACCCTCATCTTCAAGTCGCCATCAGAACGTCTTTGAAGAACAAGGCCTGGCTGACTCTTGCTAAGAAGCTCGCAGGGTCAACAAGACTGCAGCCAACTCTTAATTTATCAGACATAGATCAGAAAACAACTGCAGGAGATACAGTCGTTATTCCTGGAAAGGTCTTGGCAGTTGGAGATATAACAAAAAAGGTAAGGATAGCCTCTCTTTATATCTCATCTTCTGCAAAAGATAAATTAAAGAAGACTAAGTCTGAGTGGGTTCCTCTTTATCAAGAAATACAATCAAATCCAAAAGCAGAAGGGATAAAGGTGCTCTCATGAGATCAAGTTTTGTTCCTAATCTTGTGATTGATGCCAAAGGCGCAGTTTTGGGCAGGGTCGCAAGTTATGCAGCAAAACAAGCTCTTCTAGGAAAAGTAATAGCAATAGTAAACTGCAAATACGTTTTGATTACCGGAAGGAGAGGCAATTCGATAGAGGAATATAATGCAATAAGAAGAAGAGGAGGTTCTAGCCTTAAAGGACCTTTCTTCCCAAAAAATCCTGAAAGAATAGTCAAGAGGACAATAAGAGGTATGTTAAATTATCAGCAACAGCGTGGACTGGATGCTTTCAAGAGAGTAATGTGCTACAACGATGTCCCTTCAGAATTTGCCAATTCTTCAAAAATCTCAATGGTGAGAAAGACTACAGCAAAGACAATTGACCTGGAGGATCTTAGCAGGGAAATCTAAATATGGCAAAATCAAATCCAATAATTTCAGGAAAGAGAAAGACGGCCATAGCAAAGCTTAGGATAACTGCTGGTACAGGTAAAGTAACCTACAATCATTTGCCATATACCGAATTAAATCTTTTCCATAGGCTATCCCTTTCGGAACCTCTAAAGATATACGAGAGAGAATTAGGAGACTTAAAATATGATATCTCAATAAAGACTCAGGGCGGAGGAAAAGAATCTCAGATTCAGGCCGCAAGACTGGCCATCGCAAAGGCATTGGTGCAGGCCACAGCATCGGATATTCTAAGGAAAGCCTATCTTAAATACGATAGAAATATGCTAGTCGCAGACTCAAGAAGGAAGGAATCAAACAAGCCAGGAGATTCAGCTCCAAGATCCAAGAGACAGAAGTCTTATCGTTAAGTCAATGGCGAAACGTACTCTAGAACAAGAGCATTATGAATGTATTCTAAAACACCATGTTGCATCCATAACTCTTAAGCGTTGGCCATTTCATTATCACTGCGGTGTTTGGGACAGGTATGCACCTGACAGTCAAGGCCGTTGCTATTCAGTTCATTTGAATAAGACGTGAGGAGAGGAATGTGGAAAAGCAACTTTGGTTCACGAATTAATTCATATTCAGGATGACCTTCTCAACAAAACGAGAACAGAAGCAGAGACAGAAGCGAAATCAATCTCATTTTTCAGAAGAAATAAAAAATTCGTTAATTATCTTTGGAGTACCTATGTTCTTAACGTCCAAACTTAAGGTGCACTGTTCCATGCTTTGAAACTGTCGGAGGTCCAGTGCGGTAAAGGACCCATATAAAATCTACTCTTTCCATGTTCACCTCAACCGGTCCGCTTGCAGTACCCTTATTCCATCCTTCAAGGATTATCTTTCGTATAGGGCCATAAGATTCTATTCCCCACGCTTTCCAATCTTCATCGTTTATTGAGGAAGTTTTCCAAGTGCCTTTAGATTCACCATAACTCCATGTCCCATCAACATTTAGTGAGAGTTTCTGTGTGACGGCGGTGCCTGTTGAAGCAGAGAGGGTGGTGCCTCCCCCACCTTCATCATAAAACAAGCGCTCTGAGTAGACTCTCCAAGTTCCTGAAAATGAATCTCTAGCATCACTAGAAGCACCATTGCCCAAGTTACTGCTTTGGACAGTATTCCGGCCCTTTTCAACGGGCAGTGAAGGTGCATCATTGCCGACCACATCTCCGCTCTCTCCAGGCAATTGAGGGAGCTCAGATTCATCAAAACTAGAAGGAAGGTCATCATTGGAGTTCATAATCAAATAAGCTATACCGAGTAATGCTAGGACAGCCAAAGTCGCTCCAAAACCCCACCAGTAATACTTGCTAATATTTTGTTGCACCATTATTCAGGTAACCTCGGAAGATCTAATGCATTCTTTGTGGACAAGGTGCAATCACTTTTTACTTTCACAAGATAGCCAGATCCTGGTTTCATTGTCTTTTCCTTGAAGTACTTTCCATCAAGTCCAACAAATGGCGATAAGAAAGAGCAATCGCTCTTTCTATTCTTTATGTCTTCAAATGCTCTAGTCTGTGGACTTATAAGATTCCATCCTTTTTTCAATGCAAAAGTTTGCTCTTCATTGAATGTGCCTTTGAATGTTATCTTACAAGATTCTCCAGAAGGTATCTTTACAAGAAGTCCTCTTCCAACGTAATCATCTGGCTCTGTAGAATCAAACTTGATGAATGAATTCTTCTGTGCATCATAGGCATAAGATACACTCTCTGTGCATGTACTGCTGACTAGTTCTGCACTTTCAAAAGGAATACCTATAAAAGTATATTTATTCTTCAGGATGATAGTCAAGGTCTCCTCATCTTCAGGCAATTGAGGCAAATCATCATCTTTTTTAGGCGGAGGGACTTTCTTCCCAGTTTCAATACATACCCCATTGAAGCTATCATAAACAAATCTATCTCCACAATCTTTTTCCATCTTCTTTCTCTCAGGGCATTTGCCATTGACTGGCTTGCTTCCATCCAAGCATACCAATCCAGAAGTATCTTCTCCACCTTTTTTAATATCTCCTTTAGAATCTCCTACACACTTTCCATCTTTAGGCGTAGTTCCTTGCGGACAGGTAGTGCATTTTCCATATCCATCAGGTACAGCAGGATGTTTACATTTATATCCGCTCTCACAAACCTTGGCTCCCGCAATTCCACATTCTATAGGTGTTGTTTTCTGGTCTTCCTGTCCCGAGCCAGGTGTAGTTATGGTCCCGCTTTCAACTGAAAGCACGCAAGGCACACTATCAGGTAACAAAGTCGCTCCCACAGTATAGGTTGTATCAATTTTAGGTCTAGGATAATAACAATCAGCACGGTAGGATAACGATGTCGCAGAATATGTGACTCTGGCCTTGACATTTTTTTCCAATGGCTTGGGTTCAATATTTTTTGCATTGCAATCAACCATGACCGAAGGCACACTGGTCTCACTGAACTGTCCAAGGGCTTCCCCAAAGACCAGGGTGCGTGCAGTTTTCTGTTGTTCTGTAAAATCTGTGGGCAGCACCGTTGTCCTGCTGACTGCCACGTCACAGCTAACAGCAGCACTAGTAAAGCTTACAACAGATAAACTAATGAGGATAGACAATAAGAACAAGATAGATAATTGCAAACAACGCCACTGAAGTATATTCATGCATCAACCTCAGCATCAATACGTGGAACTTATTTATAAATCTTCTCTCTAAACATTTAAATAAACCTCTGTCTATACTGCTTAATGAAAGAGGGGAAGTTGTACCACAAAACCGGAGGTGTCTTAGGTGGCACTAGATATCCATAATCTTATAGCAGCAATAAATCCCGATATTTATTGTGACTCTGAGAAAAAGAAAGAAGTCAAGGAGACTAAGAAAGAGAAAGGCATCAGAGAAGCAGCAAAGAAGGCAAAGCCACTAAAGTCAGAGTTTATGAATTTTGACGATATCGCGTACGAAAACCCTTTCAAAAAACCAGGGCATGGAAATCCAATAGAAAAGCACAAATTGACATACGACGCATCAAGTGAATCATTGGAAGCGATATACTTCTGGGTAATAGATACAATCAATAAAGAGTTAGATGATATTAGGGATGTCCATAAGCTTGTAGACAATTTTGTCTCTTCTCCAGGTTCAAGCCACTTCTCAGAGTTTGGGATGAAGGCCACTACTATGCAGAACCAGGGCCTTAAACTTCTTGGTGATGCAAATAATGTTCTGAAATCTATTTTGAACATAGTCTACGATCTCAAGGAATTCAGGCTTCGTCTCGGCCTTTACGACACATACAAGGATGCCAAGAGCAAGGCAGAAAAAAATGCGGCACTCTTGTCGCTTAAGCAAGTCTGGATGGACACAGTTGATGCAAAGAGAGGCAATACTGGTCTAAAGATGATGGCTCAGCAGTACGATTATGTTACATTGATTGATGCATTCATGTCTGCTGAGTCTGCTGATGATGTGGCAAAGCCTTCAGACAAAGGCGGCCTCGACCTTAATGAAAGAGTCAGGCGAATTGTACAGCAAAGGGTCTATGAATTTTTCTTATGGGTCAAAGAGTCAGATAAAGAGTTGAGGAAGAGATATGAGATTGAGAAGACTTACCTGAAGAGCCAGGTGAATGCAGTTAAGCTCTACGCGCATTGGGCAAAACCTTACCTTAAGGCTGCCAGGGCTCTTGAACAGAGAATGTCTCCAGACGCCAATATTGTGACTGTATTTAATACTGCCATGTTCGAACTATTGATAGTTGCAGAAGGAGAATACAAGGTAGGAGATGAGATAATTAGGGGCAATCTTCCAAAGATTTTCAGCAACAAGAACATAAGGCAACCAAGGACAATTGTCGTTGTTCAGTTCAGGTTCAGAAGCATTCCAGAGAGAGCGGGACAGCAGGGTTACGGCTACAGGGGAAAGGTTGAGATAGAGTTCACAAGCTACTCTCTTAATGACGAAGAGATAGACATCCTAAAAAAAGAAGTGGACAAGGATGATTTGGACGACACATTTGCGTTAATAGAAGGAGCTACATCAGAAAGCCTTTCCCAGATACAGGAGGAGATAAATGAATTCCTAGAAGAAGATAATAAAAAGGAGAAGAAGGAAGAAAAGAAAGACTTAGGCAATCCTTTCTCAGCACTAGTTGAAGCATGGAAAGACCTTTTTGGAAAGAAAAAGAAGGAAGAGGAGAAGAAAGATAAAAAAGGAGAGATTAAACCAGACAGCGATCTAGAGGCAGTCCTGCGTTCACAAGTTATAATAAAGGCTAGGAAAGAATGTCGCAAAATATATGGCCTTTACAAGAGCGCCCATAATATGCCAACCTTCTGAAGACTAATAACATTTATTTACTTGCTTGTCCTCGTTAAATCATGGTCCAGAAAGGGAAAAAGAAAGTGGTAATAAAAGAGTTGGCGGCCAAGGTCAAGATAATAAGGCAGATTCCCAAAGAAGAGCATCAATCGCAAAGACCCTCAGGTCTTGAGAGAAGAGAAGAGGAAGTAGAAAGAGAGATTATTTCTATGCCATCTGGGACAAGCCCTATGATGATAAGGCCGTCACCGGTCCAACCACAAGCATCTCCTAGGGCAGGAAACACAGCCCTCCAGCAAAATCCTCAAGAAGATTCTCAGGAAGTAAAGCGATGGTACGCACAGACAGCTGTACAGGCGGGAAGAAAATATCAAGCTCAGAATACTGCTGCCACAGTGATACCTCAGGACATTACATTTGGCAGGAATCCATTGAATAGAGGCCAAGATATACAAGGCATAAGGGGCCAATCAATGAATGATGAGAAGAACTATGATCTTTCTAAATCTCCTGAAAAAAGAGATTCTAGAAGGCGATATCCCTGGGAAGTTTGACTTGTAAGGATTTAAATAAACCTTTTCCTTAGAATAATCATGGGAGGCGAACATACATTCTATCCTGGCGGGCAGTATCCCTTAGATGTAGGGGCGAATATAACAAAAGATTATGGTCAATCTGACACTATGCCCAATTACACTGTCTCTGCAGGATCATTAGGAGCAACTACAGATCCAAGGACAAGCAATCAACTTAAGGCAGTCTCTGACAAGATATCCACAGGTATCAAGGGCATTGAGATCACTGCCATTCAGATGGAGGCTCTGGATTATATTCCAAAACAGCATCTTGATGAAATAAATCGTCTTAGGAAGCTTACAGGTGTAGACCTCACTTTCCATGGCCCACTTGTAGAGCCTACGGGTATAACAAGGCAAGGTTGGGATGAATCACAAAGAGTTGAATCTGAGAAGAAGATGTTGAGTGCCGTGCAAAGAGCCCATCAGGTAAACCCAGACGGAAACATAGTAGTCACTTTCCATTCAGGAGTAACTTCATTGCAACCAGAGACAAAGATTTGGGATGAGAAGGAGAAGAAAGAAAAGACAATGTCAATCATGGTTGCAGATGAATCTACTGGTTCATTTTCAAACATCTCCCTTGCAGAAAAAAGATATTTTCCAGGAGAAGAAAGGGATGTGGGTGATGCTAAGAAAATTGATGATGAACTTAAAAAGGCCAATAAAGAAGAATGGACTAAAAAGCTTCAAGGATTAAGTTATCATGCTTATCAAGGAAAGCAGATAGTAGACCATGCCCTCCATCCTCTGGAATCAAAAGATCTTGAAGAGAAGAAAGTTCTGGAAAAGCCGGAAGCACTCCTTACATATTATGAAAAGTATGGAGACGTTAAAACGCAGAAAGAAATAAGTGCTCTAGGGCCAGCTTATGAGAAAGTCGTAACTAAAAAAATTCAGGAGATTGCACATGGCGACATCTATCTCAGGGACGCTTATAGTGATCTTAAGAATCTCTTCAATCAGGCATATGGGGCGGCAGAAAGAAATTCCAAATCTAATGATGATCAGCGAAAAGAAAGGGCTAGGAAAGACCTGGAGATGCTCGAAGCATTCAAAAAAGAGATATCACAAGTAGTGAATAAGTTGGATAAGCCTCAAGAGATAGATAAACTCGGGGATGAGATATTGAAGGGTGTCAATATATTGCGCAGTATAAGTCCTCCAGAGACAAGAAAGCCTCTTACTGAGTTTGCTCTGGACAAAGCCTCAGACACTTTTTCTAACGTGGCTTTCAATGCTTATAAGGAATTTGCTCATGGCAAGCCTAAGAACACAACCCCTATAATCAGCATAGAGAATCCTCCAGCAGGCACGACAGCATTTGATAGGGCCAAAGATCTAAGGAACTTGATTGAAAAGAGCCAGGATAAGTTTGTCGAGAAAGCAGTTTCAGAACTTAATCTCTCTGAAAAACAAGCAAGAGAGCAAGCAAAGAAAATTATAGGTGCCACGTGGGATGTAGGCCATATAAATATGATAAGGAAATTTGGTTACAGCAAAAAAGATACAATTGAAGAAGCAAAAATAATCGCCCCGCATGTAAAGCACGTTCATCTCTCAGACAATTTTGGCCTCGAACATACTGAGCTTCCTATGGGTATGGGTAATGTGGCTACGAAAGAGATTTTATCATTGGATGAGAATTTTAAGAAAGCAAAAAAAATAATAGAGACTGGAGGTTGGTTCAAGGATTTCAAGACAACACCTTTTAGAGAGACTCTAGCCGCATTCGGGTCTCCCTTATATAGCATGCAAATGGCTCCCGCATGGAATCAGGCAGCCTTCGCAAGTTCAGGTTATTTCTCAGGATACGGTTTCAACCCAGACATTCACCATAGCATATATGGCGCAGGTTTCTCAGGTCTTCCTGTAGAATTAGGCGGTCAGATAGCAGGCAGAAACCGCCTTTCTGGCGCACCAATGGAGTAAATTCTATTCAGCATGAAAAGATCGAAAGTGACTTCAGGAGATATTGAACATATTCGCGCACTTCGTATGGAGAATAATAGTATCAGAGATATTGCCGGAATAGTAAATCTCAGTAGGACCACTGTTTTAGCTTGCATTCATGCTGAAAATCCTAGGGATTATTACGATCATATTGCCCAAAGAAGAGGATTAAGTGGCAGAAAGGGATATGCTCTCGATATTGCCCGAAGAAGAGGCTGCGAAACAACTACTGAATATCTTGAGAAACTAGCTTTAAGTAGAGGTGAGAAATCACTCAGCTCTTATTATGATAATTGGGCAAAGAGGCATAATCATGTTTCGGCTCAGGCTTATCGAGAAGATTGGGCGCGGAAACATGGATTTGCTTCATTTGACGATTATAAAAAGAAAAGGAAGACAAAGGAAGGTTCTATTTTATAGGCATTTATTAAGTCGATGTCTACTAATTCAAATCCCAAAGTTTAAAAACAAGAGTCTCTTGATTAGAATATGGAGAGGAAAAAGAGGAAATCGTCCCCCAGTCCTACGCGCAAGCTAAATGATGCGAAGAACTTGGCAAGGGAATTTGCTATAAAGGTCCATGAAAAATTTGATAGGATAGTAAAAGCATCTATATTGTTCGGTTCTCATGCCAAGAATACCCCTCAGCCAGGATCTGACATAGATATTATATTAATAATAGACGACGCTTCGATAAGCTGGGATCTTGAGTTAATATCCTGGTATAGGGAAGAGCTTGCAAAAATTATAGAAACAAATCCTCAGAGCGCAAATCTGCATATCAATACAGTAAAGTTGACTACATGGTGGCAGGATCTTATGTATGGCGACCCCGTAGTGATAAATATACTTAGGTACGGAGAGGCACTTATAGATGTTGGAGGATTCTTCACTCCTCTCAAAGCCCTTCTTCTAAAGGGGAAGATACATTCTACTCCAGAAGCGATATATGCTGCCCTCCAGAGGGCTCCCGACCATCTCTCAAGAAGCAAAGCATCCGAGATGAGCGCCATAGAAGGCATATACTGGTGCATGACAGACTCTGCACAAGCCGCGCTTATGATGGCGGGCAAGATACCTCCTTCTCCAGAGCAGATACCTCTGATGTTAAAAGAGTTCTTCGTGGATAAAGGAATGCTGAGCATGGATGCAGTTAAATCAATGCGCGACCTTTATGCTATCCACAAAGGAATCCTTCATCAGGAAATCTCGGAGATAAAAGGCGCGGATATCGATAAATGGCAAGCCATAGCAGAGAAATTCATGAAAGATATGGCTAATATCATCGACAAGCTCTACGAGCAGAAAAAATAAAATTCACAAAACACTTCGGGTTTTAACCTTTACCTAAAGAGATCCTTATATTTTATGTCAAGGAACTTGACTAAAACTCCAGCTTTTAAGCTGGAGTTGTTCCTTGAGCATCCAAAAAACGAGCGCCTGCATCAAACTGCGGCTTTTAAGCCGCAGTGGCGCATCGTTTTTTTGATAATAGCTCTTAAGACAGATAAAACCACTTTGCTCACGTTCCACGTCTTAATTCAGATTATTTCAGAAAAACACGAGGCTTATCAAAGACCCTTATTTCAGCGCCTTATAGAGATCTTGGGATGCTTGACCGATATTTATAAGGTCATTCTTATTCGCTTTAGCCTTTATAAGTTTCATTGCATATTCTGCTCTATTAGATTCATTTACAAGACTATTCATATGATTCTTCATGTGATTTTTAGTAATATTGAGTATCTGATAAGCTTCATTAGGGTTAGAAGAATCATAGGTTTCCCTAATTAATCGAGCGCGAGAACCAGCCTCAACTTCAGAAGACCCAGAGAGGATAAAATGATGAAACAAGGATCCTTCCAAGAGTTGAGAAGTTTTACTGATAAACTCGGCGGTGGCTCCTAATTCCTTTGCAGATTTGACTTTTTCAGTTTCTTCATTCAAAAGGAAGTATAGGCTGTGTGTTTCAGCTATAATTTTATCATCTTCACTCTTTCCAAGTTCAATTTTTTTTCTTTCATATTTTCCATCTTTACCTTCAAGGAAATGAGGGTCAATATTTAGATAATTATTAGCAAACTTTTTCTGATTTTTTTGATCTGAATAAGCATAGTCAATAATTTCAGAAGGGTTTTTTTTAAATTCTTCAAGAGAGTTTCTTGAAAAATCATTTAAGGCGCCAGGATAATGTTTTAACATGTGGTTTTCATCGTCATGCCTTCCAAAAGTTATTCCAGTATAAGCCTTGAGTACTCTTTCTAAATTGCCTCTAGCTGCACCTCTCTCATCAGGGTTTTCAGATTTCAGATTCTTTCCTGCATTTTCAAGTGAATAATAATTATTGGATGCATTCTTCCAAGAATCAAATTCTTCCTGTCCTGGTTTAGGTGGACTTTTTGGTTTTTTCGATTTACTTTTCGCCATACTCTACCTATATACTCCGACTATTTAAATCTTTCGGTTAGTAGTATCTATATAGTAGTAACAAGAATATCTTTTATAAAACATTATTTATTGTTAAGCATCTCACTATTGACGGGGATGGCATCATTTAATGCAGGTATGTCTTTCTTCGGGTCGCTTTCTCCAGGTTCATATTCCTGCTCTGTCTTTCCATCCAGTTCTTCAAGTATGACTTCCTCAATGTCTTTCTGCTCCAATAGCAAAGGTGCAGCAGTTATCGCGGGAACAGGAATTATCCCTCCTCTCGATACAGGCTTCTGGTCTTCAGACAATTCAGGGTCGCTCACAGAATTCTTCTTTATCTTCCCGCTTTCAACATATTCTTCATTGTGTGTATTGGCCCGAGATTCTATCTCTGCTACAATCTTGCTTACTTTCTCAGCAGCATCAGCATTTACAGATATACTGTCAATGCCCTCGCCAACAAGGAACTTGGCCATCTCTTCCTTGCTTCCCGCCTGGCCGCAAATAGATGTCTCAACGCCGTATTTTTTGCACTTTCTTATCACATATTTTATTGATGACAAAACAGCAGGATTCATTTCATTGAAAAGGTGCTGGACACTTGCGTTGTTCCTGTCTATTGCAAGGGTATATTGAGTTAGGTCATTTGTCCCAAAGCTTATGAAGTCAAGTCCTTCTTCGCAAAGGTCATGAATTATCTGTACTGCAGCAGGTGTCTCAACCATTATCCCAATTTTGACATTAGAAGGAAGACCGTTTGCTCTTGCTATCTTCTTGGTCAGTTGCAATTCTTCCACACTTATGACTTGAGGCACCATTATCCCAAACACCTTGTCAGAATGCTTCCTTGCAAGATCAAGTATTGCTTTTACTTCAGTCTCCATAATATCAAGATGTTTTACACCGAACCTTACTCCATGGTCGCCAAGCATAGGGTTCCCTTCAATTTCATTGGGTGCGCCCTCAAGTTGATTGAATTCATCACTTCTTAGGTCAGAGGTTCTAATCCAGGTCTCATGAAAATGCCTAGATATATTCTCAAGGCCCTTAAGAAGTGTATTATAATAAGGTTCCATGTCTTTTTTCTGCACATAATAGAATGGATGCTTGCCTGAAGCAGCTATTATTCCTTCGAGCCTGCACAATCCGATTCCCTGTGCCTTAGACAACGCAGCCCTTTCAGCTGCCAATGGAAGGTCGACTATAACTTTTATTTTAGTCTTTGTAGGGACTATTGGTCTTACTTCTATCAAGTGTTCTTCTCCTTTCCCCTCATGGACTTTTCCTGCGCTTCCATCTACAGTAATCTCCTGTCCTTCATGAAGTGTTGAAGTAGCTTTTCCGGTGCCAACAACACACGGAATTCCCATTTCTCTTGAGACAATGGCTGCATGGCTCGTTACCCCTCCTTCATCAGTCACGATTGCAGCTGCTCTTGCCATAGATACGACCATGTCAGGGTTTGTCATTTCTGTGACCAATACATCTCCTTTCTTCACTTTGTCTAGATCTTCAAGTGAATGAACTATCCTTACAACTCCAGACGATACTCCGGGAGAAGCTCCTAATCCAGAGAGAAGTTCTTTTCCTAATTTAATGTCGCTCTTCCTCTCCTGGAACTTTGTAGTTATCGGCCTTGACTGCACAATGAATATCTCTTCCCCAGTTATTGCAAATTCTATATCTTGAGGCTTGCCATAATGTTCCTCTAACTTAAGGGCATATCTCGCAAGAGATTTTAATTCCTTATCCAATAGGACTCTGTGCATGCTCTTGGTAGGAGTCAGCTTCATCACTTTATTCTCTCCAGATGAATCTCTCAATATGGCTATCTTCTTTTCAGAGACTTGAGCATCTTTTATATCAAACTCACCATCTTTCTCAGACAACTGATAGTGGTCTGGCTTTATCATCCCAGATACTATTCCCTCTCCTAAGCCCCATACTGCCTCTATTACAACACTTCCATCATTCTTTGTAGGATTCTTTGAGAACATTACTCCAGATTTCTCTGAATCAACCATTCTTTGCACAACCACTGCAAGCTGTGCTCCAGTTTGTGAGAATCCTTTAGTCATTCTGTAATATATAGCACGTGCATTGAAGAGAGAAGCAAAACACTTCTTGACTTTTTGAATGAGTTCTGAATTGCCTTTTACATTAAGGAAAGAATCTTGCTGTCCAGCAAAACTAGCATCTGCAAGGTCTTCAGTAGTTGCAGAGCTCCTTACAGCGACAAATGGAGGTTCATGTGATCTTTTCAATATAGCAAGCGCACTTCCATGCGCATTCTCAATACCCCTTTTATCCACATCAAGGACATCATAAGATTCAGTTATTGCCTCTGCAAGATCAACAGGAATCTCTGAAGACACTATCAGTTGTTTTATCTTCTTCGAAACTTCTTCCAAAGCCTTGGTGTCTTCCTTGTCGACATCTTTCAACACCTCTTCTATTTTTATCTTTAAACCGGCTTTGTCTATAAAGTAAGAATAAGCCTGTGCAGTTATTATAAACCCAGGAGGTATTGGGAATTTATTGTTATACATTTCCGAAAGGCTTGCACCTTTCCCTCCCCCAATTGCAATATCTTTATTGCTTAGTTCAGAAAACCACTTCACTAAGTCGGTCCTCTGCTCCTCTTTTTTCATATCTTCAAAAAGATATTTAGGTTAATAAAGATTTACATGTAGGTCTCCATATAAAGTCGTACCTTAAAAGAGTGTAAAACAAAGGTTTAAATATCAAGTATTAACTGGCAAAACTATGATGCCTCTGTTCTTTATGGGGTTCCAGGACGAGTCCTACCAAACGGCTTTCTCTTTCATCTCTTGTACCTGTGAAGGCAATTAATATCCCCCCTATTATCAATATAAATTATACTAGGGATATCCCTTCTCTCAATACTTGTTCAGAAGTAACAAATCCCGTAAGGGACGGCAAAAGTGACAGAGTTCCGACAATAATTGACGCTACTCCAGCAATAACTCTTTTAGTATGCATTGAATAAATATAGAAATAGCGATTAATAAATCTACTGCCCTGCTTTCTGGAAAACCACTCTTGACTTGCAAGGCACTTTAGACCTTATCATGTTGAGAGCAGATTTGGCTGCCTGGGCGCCTTTTTCAGTTGCAGCTGATATAAAGAAGAGTTCCTGTCCAGGCTTGACTCTTGCAGCTCTTCCTATTACTACCCCAAACGATTGAGTCATTCCGGTAGAAATTCTGTCTGCTCCAGCTACTGCAGCAGCGCTTTTATTCTCACGAATAAAATGGTGAGGATGAACTTTAACCATTAAGAAATACTGTCCCAAAGCATTCTCATCCATTTGCTTTGTGAGCAACATTCTGCACGCTTCTAATGCATTATCTCTTACCTGTACGCCCTCCTCAGCCTCTAGGCTTATTTTATAGGGGAACTTTCCTTGTTCATAGTCCTTTCTAACTCCAGAATCAAATTTTACAATCTTGCTAAATGGTATAGTCTTTATGTATGATTTGCCCTTTTTCCTTGAATTTCTAGTATATGGTCTAGCTTTCTTCTTAGAATATGCCAGTGCTTTTCTTAAAGCCATTTTACTTCTTCCCTCCTTCACTCACTTCAATCTCATCAGTCATTGCCTGTCCAGGCAATCCTTTCTCAAATATGGCTCGGACAACACCCTTATTTCCATGAGCATCACTAATCTTGCCAACTATTACTTTACCAGAAGAACTCTTCCATGAAACTTGTTTGCCCACATATTTCTTTGCTTCATCACGAGTAGTGCATCCCAAATCTATAAGATAATGCTTCTCATGAATTCTGTGCCTGCTTCGACGGAATTGTACTAAAATACCTTTCATCTTTCTTAAAGAAAAAACACCTTTTTAAACCTTTAGCCCCACCGAGGCTAAATGGGACAGACACCTTCCTTAAAATGCCTGACACTGACTTTCCTTAATGAGTTGCTCAGCAGAAAGCATTCCTACCTGTGTCGTGCCATCAGGAAGAATGAGGAGAGGTTGAACTTTGATAGAAGTGATTTTACCTCTAAGCGGCAAGCCTGAAATAGTTAAATCAACTCTTTGCGCCTCAAGCTCTTTGAAATTTCCTCCTGGAACACTCCAGTCTTGAGTTACCTCTCTGCCAGCCCCATCTCGTAAAACAAACTTAAGAGTGGAAACACGCGCCTCCCCTCCTCCCTGATCTCTCCGAACATTAAAGGTCAAAGTTTGAGTATTACCGGTCCAATAACAAGTTTTTTCACCAGGTAAAATTGTAAAGGATACAGCCAAAGCACTTGAACTCAACTGACTTGTTGTTCCAACAATAAACTGTCTTATAACTACCCACATAATCGCAACTCCTGCCAATACAAGCAGAATTAATAATACTGAAGAGACAACTTCACTCAAACCTTTTTTGTCCTCCATCAATAACCCTCTTCTTTGCATTCACTAGTTAAAACATAAGGGTATTTAAATCTTTCTGCGAATAAAAGAAAAACCATGCAAGAACCGAAGATAACACGTCGGTATAAGGAACATCGCTCTCGTAGATATAAAAAAAGAAATCGCCTAGTTCTTAAAATCAATGATCAAAGTTCAACACTTTGCTGACAAAAGAAAGCTGCAATATAATATTTTTATCCATAAAAGTTATAATGCGCTCCTTCAAAATCGTATTCTGCTAGCGTTAAACCAACGCTTAATTACAGGATCAATAGATAACAAGACACGCATTTCCCTAATTAATTATGTAATTTGTACGTAATCTAGAACTCGAGTTCAAACTTGCCAAGCTCTTTCTCAAGGAGGTGGAAAAGCTCACCAGATACTTTTGCCGTCAGCTTCCCTTTGTTCTCAGAAAGAACTTTGTCAAATTCTTCCTGTGTAGAAAGAACTAATTTGCCTTCGCTAATCTTATTTATATCCTTACCTTCCACGAGGAAATTGACTCTACCCATAAGTACAAGCTCAGCCTTCCTGTTCCCAGCATATGTTATCTGCACCATCCCTTTCTCCGTGCTTATGAGGTCGGCTCTCTGCGCATACTCTACGAGAGCATTAATCAATTCAAGGGCATCTTTTTTTGCCCTATCGCTCTCAAATGAGTTCATCTTCCCTGAAGTTACCTTTTTCTTGAGATTTACCAATTCTTTCATCACTGAGGAGAATCGCCCAGATATCTTCCCTTTCTTAATCATCTGGCTTTCAAAGCTCTTTACAAGCTCTTGCTGTCTTTGGTTTCCGAAGAATGTCTTAAGCAGTCCAAAAACTTCATTATACAGCTCTTGTGCGCTCTTATGCTGTAAGTTCTTTTCTATCTTCTTCCTTAGCTCCTTAAGCATCTTATTATATTCTTGTGACTCTTTAAGGAATTCATCTAATTCCTTCCCAGAAAATTCTTTCAACTTTCCATATTCATATTGCTTGAAAAGGTGTACTGCCTTCTCAAGGGTTTTCAAATCCTTTTCACTCATCATTTTTTCTCTTTCAACAAAAAGTTGCTTTATCTGGGAAACAATGTTCTTAGGGGATTCAGGCCCTTCTCCAGCAAGCATCACCATTGCCTGCGTAGGAGTCACAACGCCATAATATACATCTACCATCACATCCAACAGTTTTCTCTTCACTATCTCTTCTGTCTGCTCTCCCTGCTTCATATACATCTCAATCGCTTCTGAAGATGGCCTTATTCTTCCCATCTTCAACAATAATTTCCAAGGTATGAACGTCCCTCTATCATACAACGGAATTCCATCACGGATAAATGTGAATGCTACAGGCTCTGCATCTTTCACTCTTTGCCAGAAATCCGTAAGGAGCCATACTTGTACACTCAATATATTTTTGACTCCAGCAAGCGCAGTCGCTTCTCTTATAAAATCATGCACTATTATGTTCCTTAATCTTTCAAGAAGGTCTATCCTGCTCATCCTCTTGACATCAGTATCGTCTATTATTATGAATACATCCACATCGCTATCTTTGCTTGCTGTCCCTCTTATAAGACTCCCGCCTATGACATAACTCGCGACATATTTGTCAAACTTCCTTAATGCAAGGGATTTGTGTATATTGGCTACCCTAAGCGCTCCAAGGAATCCATTGTCATGAAGAGGAAACATTGCAGATACAGCGTCCAGGAATTCATACTTGCTGTCAAGACCATAGTTCCATAGGTCCACTGGAGTCTTTATCATAACCCATATGTTCTCCCCAGTTTCCTTAACCATCTTTATAATCTCAGGCTTTATCTTCGGAATATTTTTGTATTGCTCCTCAGGAATCAAAACAATTGCATAGAGGGGCCTTGTCTGTGCTATCTCTTTTGGAATCATATCATCTTCCTCAAACATTGGCGCAGCTT
The DNA here is from genome assembly GCA_016866975.1 of Candidatus Pacearchaeota archaeon. Lineage (GTDB taxonomy): Archaea > Nanobdellota > Nanobdellia > Pacearchaeales > GW2011-AR1 > VGKP01. Next base: position 84,373 of record VGKP01000001.1, on the reverse strand, counting down.
GTTGAGGCAATATACCAAATGCGATTGTAAAAGGATACTTCTTTACTATATTCTTTTTCAATCCTTCAAGCTTCTGCTTTATCTTCTCAAAATCAATAGCAGCAGGAGGAGGCGACTGAGGCACCATTCCAGGCACACCTTGCGGCAGAGGCATCATCCTTCCAGAAAGAGGCGCTCCATTGGTTGGCATTTGAGGTATTGCAGGCATTTTTATCTGGGGAATATACGTTTCTTTCTTCTCTTCCTTGTCTTTTTTCCCAGCATTATCATCAGAATGTGTTTTTTCCTTTGCCATCCCCTATGTCACTCTAAAAGGATATTTAAAACTATGCTCAAGGAAAAAATTACCATTCCTCGACTGCGACGCCTGTTTGCATAAAATGTTTTTTGTTCCGCGTCACCACTGTCGCTCCATGGGCTTTCGCAATGGAGGCAACCATAACATCAAAATCATCAATCATATTCCCTTCTTTTTGCAATCTCACAAAATCCTCTCCAAAGATACGGCACGCCTCTATACTAAAATCTAAAACAGGCACTGTTTCTATGAATTTTTCAAGGATTGAAAGTTCATACGCAAGATTTGAAGAGCGATAAACACCCTTATAAAGTTCGCACAGAACAATGGAAGTAATGTACATAGAGTTCGTCTCACTGAGGGAAGCAATCTTCTCAAAGATGGAAGGTTGTTGCTTTAAAAAAGCAATAACAATACCAGTGTCTAAGCAATACGTTGCCATCGGTCTCGCAGTTTTGCCCTCTTTCTTTCTGCATAAATTTCTTTCTCAATCCGTTCCCACTCCTCTGCATTGTCCTTGAATGCTCCCGCAAATTCCATAATATTTCTTTTCTTCCGTTCAGGCACAAATTCAATCACCACTTCAGAAAAGCTCTTGCTGCCTTTGTTTGCCTTCAATCTCCTATAGGCCTCCTCAGATAACGAAATCACTTTAACCATGTATGCGTATGCACATACGCATATATAACTTTTTCGATTATTAGTTATCACTATAAAATAGTTACAAATAGGAAGATTTATATACTTCTTAATCTCCATAAAAATGTGAAAAGATTAAAGAAGATTATACAAACAGGAGTGCTCACATCGATGCTCGCCATAGGTGTAGCAAGAGCAGAAAATCCAGAGGATTTTGTCGTCTATGGCTCTCCAGAGGCAAGACATCAAGAATATGTACAAAGAGGGTACTTTAAGGCGCCAGAATCAGAAAAGTTAGGATTTCAAATTTATCTCAATCAGACGAATTCCGTCACAATTGCTCGTCTCGAACAAGCAATCTCCAGACTTCCCCCAGCAATCAGAAAATCTCTTAAAGAAGTCAGGATAAATAATAAAGACGAAGAATCAAATAATTCTAATGTAGGTGGCCGTGGCGGTCTCGATGGGGGACTTGCAATTTTTTATCATGGTGGACTAACGAATGGAAATTTCTTTCATGAATGTGGGCATGTCTGGGAAAACAGCTTGTCGAATGAAAATAGGGAAAGATTTTTAGCGCGCTGGAATGCAATTGCAAAATTTAACTATGGCAATCATAATACTGAGGAAAATGATTTAACAAAATGGAGAAGCGGAGAGAAAATTGAGAGATGGAAAGCCCTAGGAAAAAAAGTTGAAACACTGTATCCAGTGCTTGAGAAAGAAAAAAAAGACCTTTTCCTAATACGAGAGAGTCTTGAAAATGATTCGCCTGCTGACAGTCAGTACCTAACTCGAGTAAATACGTTTAATACTCGTGCAGAAGCATTTAACAGAAAGTCACAGGAATACTCAAGCGCCATTCAAGAGTATAATACTATCTTAGCATCTTTCCATGAGCCTCGCGAAGGTGTCTTTAGCGCTTATGGCTCGATAAAAGTAGGAGAGGACATAGCAGAAGCATGGAAGACGATGCTGCACAATCCGCAAAAAGCAAAAGTATTGATGAAGAGTCCAGAAACACGCTATGCCCAAAAAATGCACCTTCTTGCCCAGGAAGCGGGCATCAATCTCGAAGATATTCTAAAATAAAACACACAAATCATTTATATAATCTCTCATTCTTTTTTATTTATGTCTTGGAAAAGAGAGGAAAGAAAGTACCTTCCAGAGTTTGTCTATGGTGGCACGGACGGCTCAATTACAACATTTGCAGTCGTTACAGGCGCGATTGGAGCTTCATTGTCATCATCAATCATTCTCATCTTAGGTTTTGCCAATCTCCTTGCAGACGGATTCTCTATGGCAGTCTCAAATTATCTTTCGACAAAATCACAAAAAGACATTTCTCCAAGCAAGAAAGGAAAACTACCAATTAAGACAGCCATGGCGACTTTTGCATCATTCGTCGCAATAGGATTCATCCCTCTACTCTCATTTGTCCTGGCAGCATTCATCCCGCAACTTATCCCTTTACAATTTACTCTTTCATTCATCCTTACCGCAATAGCACTCATAATAATTGGATCTGCAAAAGGCATAATCTCAAAGAAAAGTCCCATAAAATCTTCTGTGGAGACTCTCCTAATAGGAGGAGTTGCGGCACTTCTAGCATTCGCAGCAGGTTATTTTATAAATTATTTACTAGCTTAATATGACTACAATTAACTCCTTGGACATCCAAAAAGAAGATGACAATTATCGAGTCTATGAATCCTGTGGAGCTCAGATGCAAGAAGATAGATGCAAGATAAAATGTAATCGCTGCGGGTATTTTCGCTCTTGCAGCGACTTATTTTAGGCTAATTCTTCTTTAAAATTAGCAATAGCAGAAGCCTTCGAAACATCGTTCATAGAAAATTTAATCATATTTCTTTTTTAGAACAATCTCACCCTTCTTCACATCCGTCTCCAACTCATCCCCTTCCTTAAACCCTGCTTTCTCAAGATCCTCGGCAGGAATGTTCACCTTATACTTGTAATACGGTTTCCCATTATACACTCGTGACCTCTCTTTGAGTACCTTCATACATTCTAGAGGAACATTACAGATATATTGGTGGATGGTACTAATTAAATTTTAGAATACAAAAAGAAATAAGCTTTTCTGCGAGACATAAGTTCATTTCTATTTTTTTCTTTTCTTTCTTATTTGAATCTTTCCAAAGGTAAATGTTCAATTCTTCATGATTTTCATCATAAATCTGCCAGTTGTCTCTATTTAACAAAATTAATGCTTGTCCATCAGAGTTTACATAATCCACATAGTAGACTTTTCCATGATGTTCAACACGAAATGTCTTCTGCAGGATTGTCTGCGTAATCTTCATATTTTTTCAGTGATCTCGCGAGTATTTAAATAGATCCATGATATTCTAAGAAAACTTTAAGATGGAATTACAATTGTATAATCAAGGTGTTTTTGATAAGTACAAAAGCAACACGCAACGAATACGTGTTCTGAGCGAAGATTGGGCCGAGAAAAATCTTTTTTGTGTATCTTGTTTAAGCGAACACATTCTAAAATTGAAAGCTGGAACTCCCGTCGCAGATTTTATTTGTGAAATTTGTCAAGAGACTTTCCAACTGAAAAGCCAAAATAACACTCTTGCTAAGAAAATTGTAGATGGAGCCTTTTCTACAATGATTCAGTCAATTAAAGAAGGAACGCGACCCAATTTCCTCTTTCTCCAATACACTAAGGACTATTGTGTCAAAAATCTGCTTATCGTGCCTTCTTTCTTTTTTGTTGAGGAAATTATAGAAAAGAGAAGACCTCTCTCTGAGAATGCGCGAAGAAGAGGATGGGTTGGATGCAACCTCTTAATGGAAAAAATACCCAAAGAAGGCAGAATCTCGATTATTAAAGATGGTGCTATATTAGAAAAGAAAGAAGTAAATGAAAAGTGGAGAAAAGTTGATTTTATGAAGAAAACTCCTCTTTCGGAAAGAGGGTGGACAATTGATATTCTCAATGTCATCCATTCACTTAGCAAGAAAACTTTTCAGCTTGATGAAATTTACAGATTTGAAGGAGAACTCGCGAGAATCCACCCTAATAATCTCCACATTAAAGACAAAATACGGCAGCAACTTCAAATACTCAGAGATAAAGGATTTCTACGCTTCAAAGGGAACGGAGCTTACGAATTAGATTAAATGTCTTCTTTGACACTCACTAAATGGCCCCACAGGGAATCGAACCCCGGCGTCCTCCACGTGAAAGAGGCGTTCTGCCACTAGACTATAGGGCCTCTTAGATTGAATATGCAAGGATATTTATAATCACCTAATTTAGTAAAAAAATGGGAGAATCCGACTCTTTTAAGAGCTATACAATCTCAGGCGCTTTATTCAGCATAGTTTCAGTGATAGAATGCTCACGAGAGGCATCTGCACAGATAAGAAGACCCTTGGAAAAGATATTGGAAAACTCTCCCTCAGCACAGAAAACTTACAATACCCTTAAGGTATACCTCCAAAACTATCTTCCTTATCTCCCGGCTCTTTTAGTTTGATTCAATAAATATAAATGGCCCATCGAAGAATCGAACTTCGGCATGGTCGGTGTAAACGACCCGGTCTACCATTAGCCTAATGGGCCTTAGCAAAAACAAATAAAAATCCTATTTAAACCTATAGATACAGATGTATTGTTAAGACAAATAAAGTTAATATGAAAGTTTAAATCTATCTGCAAGTTTTATTTCCTAAAGCCATATGTTTTCTATTGAAGTTATCTTATCTCTAATCCTTTTATCTTTGCTTCCATTATCAGAGTAGGGGCGCATTTCTTTCCAGTATACGCACATATTATACAACATGACGAAACAGGAGTATTCATCCTATTGCTGCAATTATCACAATCGAAAAATCCAGGGCTAAAGTCTTCAGGTACTCTCCTTTTACATCTTTTTCCACAGTTAGAACACGAGATGAAAACAACTTTAGGTATTTTCATATACTTCTTTTTCATAATTATAAGATATTCAGTAAATTAATAAATCTAATCATAACAATCTTTAAATAACATCTAATTATTTTATCATAATGAGTTTTATTGATCAGATAAGCGTTTATAATCCTGGTGATGAAGGTCATACGAAAAAGACAATGCTTGCCTTACCTGAATCTGGGGCAGAAATTCTAATAAAATCTATACATGATAAGGCGTTAAGAGGGATTGTAGATGGCGGAACTACTCTCGATGATTATCTCTATGGGGAAAGAGGATATTTCCAGAGAAATAAGGGGATATATAAGGTAATATTCGTAAGAGGCAGACTTCACAATGCAATGACGCGGAAGGAGACGTCTCAAGGCAAATCTCTTGACCACATTGCCGATAAATGTGACGATATCCCTCTTATCTTTTGCAAGGCCAATACGAAACAATGAATCGGAAGAGGTGGCTAAAATTAGGCTGATTCTTATTCCATGTGAACTTTTAAATAACCCTTTTTTCTTCAACAATCAAGCGCTCGTAGTTTAGTGGTAGAACGACTGGTTGCCAATCAGTAAATTCGGGTTCGATTCCCGGCGGGCGCATTTCTTGTTGAATGAAATGAAAACAAGTGCGACAGACGGCACTAAGAATTTCGCAGGAAAATTCTTTCAGCCGGCGGGCGCATGTTGTCGCACATTGCCGGGAAGAATTCACTTTGAATGCGTAAGCATCAAAGTTGCCGCGGACTTTGTCTGCGAGCACCGGCGGGCGCATTTCTTGTTGAATGAAATGAAAACAAGTGCGACAGACGGCACTAAGAATTTCGCAGGAAAATTCTTTCAGCCGGCGGGCGCATTTAAGAACAGGGCAGGCGTTCTCTCCAGGAATTAAGTTCATGGCGAAGTTGCACACAAGAGTCATATTCAGATTCAATTCTTCTTATTACTTTTTCTACAGGATGGAAGTAAAATTGCTCAAAATAAACATCATTCTGGGCAAGTGTTTCCTGTCGCTTTCTGAGAAGGAACAGCAAGCGGTCTCGCGGAGAACTTTTATAGCAGATATTTTCTGATATAGTAAGGGCATCAGATACCAAAGAAACTCCAGATTCTCTCAAGAATGGAGTTTCATCAATCTGCTTGTTTGCATCAACAATACGTTGATAATACGGCAAAGCATTTTTAATAAAGTTATATTGCCCGGAATTGAAACATCCATTTCGCGCTCCTGCGGAGAGGACTCCTTTTAAGACTAATCTGTTTCTTGAAAGAGGAGAATCGCACTTCTCAATAGGAGGAATACGTTTGTCAAATACCATTTTGCGTGAGGCTTCAACTAAGTCAAGACATTTTTTCAAGGAAATTTTATTAAATTCCATACAAAATTTCTTCAGGAGTAGGTTTATAATCTTTTCCTTATCCTTTTCTAAATACTACTCTCCCGAACAGAGAATTTTGTTCAGGATTAAGAGAAAATCTGGGAGAGAAAATTACAAACATAGTATTTCTATATTTCTTTTAAGAAAGACTTAAAAACCTCCTTTTTAAATCAATAAATACATGGATGATAAATTTGACCCAATATTGATGGTAGATAATGAGTATGAAAACATCTCAGACCTAGAAGAAGTTATAGAAAGAGCAGCCAATTTAGCTTTCCCAGAATCAGGAGAATTTACTCAGTATACAGAGAGTCCAGTGGAGGCAATGGAACATCTCAAAGATATAATACAATTAGGAAAAAGATATTCAGCGATAATCAGCGATAATCATTTTTACGAAGGAATATGCGGGGACGATTTTATAAGGCTTATTCAAGGTCAGCTAGGTTACTGCCATTCAAAAGACGAACGTCATATTCATCTCCAACTTAAAAATTTTAGAGATTTTAAACAAATTATTAAATGCACAGGAAGAGAAAATAAAGAAATTACAGAATTTTTAGATGAACATTTCAGAAATTTCAGCGAATATAGAAAATTTGTAGATTATCATTTCGGTAATCCCGAAACTTCTCCCAAACTAATTCTTTATTGTGGAAATATAAATGAAGCTGACACAACCGGATTCTATGGAGTATCAGTTGTTCAAAAATCTCGATCAGAATTATATAGGGAGTACAGAGGAGGGAATCATAATTTAAGTGAAGAGACTGTATTGGATATCTTAAAAGGAGAAGGAATATTCACTCCAGAACAAATTTTTCCGGTATTAATAAAACATCCTAGAATATCCCCCACATTACCAGAAAATGAAAGAATATACAATCCAATATCAAGTCATATTAGAAAGAGAAAAAAAGTAGCGGTAAAGAAAGCACATTATAATCTGGGCCGGATATTGAAAAAGAAAGCGCGAAGGAAAAAACAGCATTAATTTTTAGAGATAATTCCTAACTAACATCTCTAAAGCCTCACCTACCAAATATCCTCCACACGCACAACTTCCTATTCTAAATGAATTCTTTTTATCTTTAAATGTTAATTGATAAGCTATAATATATGCAGGAGTAAATATTGGAATGGCCGTTATAAAATATGCTTCTAAAGAAACATCAAAATTTCCAAGAAAAGCACCATTTACAAATCCAATGGCTGCGCCAATTCCAAATAAATTTCTTTCAAGCAAGCTCAGTTGTTCAGGTGTAAGAGCTCTAGTCTCATTCATCCTTTTATCTCTATTCTCATTTTTCATTTTATCATGTCAAGTTACTTGAATAAAACTCAAGCACTTTAATAATATTCCATTATTGATGGCATTCAAGGATTCACATCCTCGAGGTTTAGGGCATTATGGCACAAAGTACATTTGATCACCACAAAACCCTTCGGGTTTTAACCTCTACCTAAAGGTAGAGGATTTCTACGAGCGTTAATCCATGCCTTCATATCTTGGCATCTGTTGCGCGCCTCTCTTGCTCACAAGGACATCATCAATACGCAATATCATCATTGCGACCTCAGATGCAGAGCTTATTGCCTGTGTCTTGACTTTTAGGGGCTCTACAATTCCCGCGTTTAGAGTATCTTCAATAGTATCAGTAAAAAGATTCAACCCATGCCCTTGCATTCCAGCTTCATGTCTCTTTCTTAACTCGGTCAAAATATCAAGAGGGTCAAGGCCAGCATTCTCAGCAAGGGATTCAGGTATGCTCTCTAGTGCGTGCGCAAACTCTTCTATTGCCAGCTGTTCTCTTCCACCCATGCTTTTTGCATAGACTCTTAATCTTCTGGCCAACTCAATCTCTATCGCTCCTCCTCCTGGCACGATTTTTCCGCTCTTTACAGTAGAGATGACATCTCCAAGGCCATCCTTTACTGCCCTCTCTATCTCATCGACAACATGCACAGTCTGGCCTCTTAATATCAATGTAGCTACTCTTTGATTCTGGCACCCTCTAAAATATATAAAATGATCATCACCATTCGTCTTTTCCTCAACTTCTTTAGCATCTCCAAGGGCAGAGGCATGCACATCATGCAAGTTTGATAATATTTTTGCTCCAGTAGCCCTGGAAAGAAACTCCATGTCTGATTTTGACACTCTTCGGCATGCAAATACACCTGCCTGCGCAAGATAGTATTGTGCAACATCATCTATTCCTTTTTGGCAGAATACTGCGTTTGCCCCGGTCGAGAGTATCTTGTCAGTCATCATCTTAAGATATCTTTCCTCAGATGCAAGGAAACTATCTAGCTGCTCAGGGGTAGACACAGCGATCTTAGCCTCGCTTTCAGGACTCTTAATTTCAAGAGAAAAGTCAACAAGGAGAACCTTCGCATCTTTGACAATTGAGGGCATCGCACTATTTGATCTCTCCCTCTCCAAAACAAGTCCTTGCACTATCTCGCTTTCCTGAACGTCCTGTCCTTTCAACTTCTGCACCTTTATATCATTCAAAGATATCTCTCTTCCGGCCGCTACTTGTTCAGCAGCTTTCACAATAAGGTCTGCGAGCTTTTCTTTATGTCCTTCAGCACCCTTTCCAGTCATGGCAGTCATAGCAATCTGCCTTAAAATGATTGCATCCCTCACAGGCAAAGCAAGCTCTTGCAGAAGTTGATGTGATTTTTCTGCAGCCTTCCTGTAACCTTTTACAATCACAGTTGGATGTATCTTTCTATCTAGAAGTTTTTCAGCATGCTCCAGCAATTTGCCTGCGAGTAAAGCAGCAGTAGTAGTTCCGTCTCCTACTTCATGTTCCTGTGTCTTGGCTATCTCAACAAGCATTTTTGCAGCAGGATGGTCTATTTCCATCTCTTCCAATATAGTTACTCCATCGTTTGTGACAATCACATCTCCTGCTGCATCAACAAGCATCTTATCCATTCCCTTTGGTCCCAAAGTGGTCTTCACAATATCTGCAATGATCTTTGCAGCAAGAATATTGTTGCGTTGTGCATCTTTGCCGAGAGTTCTAGAAACATGTTCAGGTAGGACATATACAGGCTGCTTCTCGCTCATAATTTGGCAATGCCCTTCTCTCTTTTAAAATTAGTGGTGATTGCCTAGCTAGGTGCGCTTATGAGAAAGGGTCATCTTCTTCTTTATTTTGAGGTTCATCATCGAATTCCTCATCATCGTGAAGATGTTCTAACGCCTCTTCATCAAAAGCTTCTTCAATTTCCTCTTCTTCCGTGTCTTCTACTATCTTGCTTTTTCTCATGGTGCTAAAAAGGGTTTAATTAGGCACGGGTAAGACCGACCCTTTTTAAACATTTCTCAGACCAAAAATGCCTATTTCGTAGCTTATAATAAATCACATAAGCCTTTTAATTTGAATCTTCTCCCATCTTTCTTTGTGTCTATATAGACCTATTTTCATCTGACTACAAAACAAATTGCTCTTATAAGAGACTTGTATTATTCTTGTATTCCAATAGAAAGAGACATTGTGCTATTACGCTCGGAACAGGCACATACCTTTTTATATATCCATTTCTTAACATATAAATAAAAGGAGACCATATGCAGATATCATTTTTCGAGACCCATCCATGGGAAAAAGAAGAGCTTAAAAAGACATTCAAGTCGCACAAGCTATTCTTCTCAGATGATATTCTGACAGTAAAGAACGTAAGGAAAGTAAAGGATACCGAGATTCTCTCTGTTTACATATGCTCAAAAATCAATAAAGATATTCTTGATCAGCTCCCAAATCTTAAACTTATTACAACACGTTCAACCGGGTTCGACCATATAAGCCTTGAAGAATGCAGGAAAAGAGGCATAGTTGTATGCAATGTCCCTTCTTATGGCGAGAATACTGTGGCAGAGCATGCATTTGCGCTCATATTGGAATTATCAAGAAGAGTCTCTCAGACAAGGAAAGAAGTCTTGGAGAATAAGAAGCCAATTGCAGAAATGAATTGTTTTGATCTTAAAAGAAAGACGATTGGAGTGATTGGGACAGGAAAGATAGGGCAGTCTTCAATACATATTGCTAAAGGATTTGGAATGAACGTACTTGCATATGATATTTTCAAGAATGAAGAGGCGGCGAAGACAATGAATTACACTTATGTAGACTTGCCAGAACTACTCAAAAAATCAGACATAATCACATTACACGTTCTTCTTACAGACCAGACAAGACATTTGCTTAATGAAAAGACTTTCAAGTACGTAAAAAAAGGCGCAATCATTATTAATACTTCTAGAGGGCCAGTTATAGATACAAGGGCGCTGGTAAAAGCTCTCAGGTCAAATAAGATTTCAGGAGCAGGATTAGATGTCATGGAGAATGAGGATAATATATTGGAACATAACAAACTCTCTCCAGACCAAAAATATCTTCTTTCACACCAAGACGTTTTTTTCACCCCACATTCAGCTTTTTATAGTAAGGAATCGGTCCAACGGATTCTTTTCACTACCATAGAAAATATCCAATCTTTCCTAATAAATAAAGCCATCAATTTGATCAAATGAGCTACGATATAATCACTATAGGTGGGATGAACAGGGACCTGTTTGTTTTAGGAAAAAAACTAGAGAAGAAACATCACGACCATCTGGATATCTGCTTCCATGAAGGTGAAAAAGTACTTGTGGAAAATCTTTTTTTTTGTACAGGAGGAGGTGCACTAAACACTGCGATAGCTTTTTCAAGGCTGGGATTGAAGACGGCATCAATTGCCTGCCTGGGCAACGATGAACACGCGCATACAATTCTCAATGACCTCAAAAAAGAAAACGTGACATTTTTAGGTAAGATTAAGAATGGACCTACAGGATTCTCTATCATTTTGACTGGAAAAGAGGACCGCACAATTTTGGTCCATAAAGGGATCAATGACCAGCTTGAAATTAACGATCTCCCAGAATTCAAAACTCATTGGATATACATATCTACACTCCATGGAAAAAGCTTCGAGACTGCGCAGCGCGTTGCAAAAGTGGCACGCGAGCATCATGTCCCTGTTGCAGCAAATCTAAGTTCATATGCTGCTTCACTAGGCACCCATAAACTTTCATCTTTCCTTCAAAAAATCAGCATCCTCATAATTAATCGGGATGAAGCAGAGCTTATTTCAAAGAAAAGAGACTTAAACAAAGCAGCTATGGCTATATTAAAATATCTTCCAGGCATACTTGTCATCACTGATGGTGCGAACCCAGTGCATGCCTATATGGGCCAACAACATCACACTCAAAAAATAAAGAATCTCCATCCCATAAATGCCACTGGGGCGGGAGATGCTTTCGCAGCGGGCTTTGTTTACGCAAGGATGATTGGCAAAGATCTGCCTACTGCGCTATCCTATGGTGTAAAAGAGTCTCAATCAGTTCTCTCATCAATCGGTGCCCACACAGGGCTCCTTACAAAATTAGAATGATCATAACAGCAAAAACAATTCTGAATAAAGCGCAGAAAGGAAAGTATGCAGTGGGGGCTTTCAACATCTACAATATAGAAACTCTTCACGCAGCAATAGACGCTGCTGAAAATCTTCAATCCCCAATAATCATACAGACAAGTGAGTCCGCCATAGCCTATGCAGGTCTTGAGATACTAATTGATATGATGCGTATTGCGGCAAGAGAATCAAAAGTACCCATCGCCATTCATGTCGATCACGGAAGGGATATGAAATTGATAAAAAAAGCAATAAGTATTGGATACACTAGCGTAATGATTGATGCTTCACATCATCCATTTGAAGAAAATATTAAGCTCACTAAAGAAATTGTAAAAGCAGCTAAAAAGAGAAATATCACTGTAGAATCTGAACTTGGCATTATAGGGGGAAAAGAAGATGATTTAGAGGGCACTAGTTGGTGTACAGACCCTAAGCAAGCCGTAAAATTTGTAAGGCAGACAGGCATAGATTCTCTTGCAGTCGCCATTGGTACGAGTCATGGAGCATACAAAGTCAAAGGCGACCGCCTCCGGCTCGATATTCTCAAAGAAATTCGTAAACGTGTTTCCATTCCCCTAGTTCTTCATGGTGCTTCTCTCGTTCCCAAACATGCGCTTACCAAAGCACGTTCATTGGGTATGCAGGTCGGCAAAGCTCAAGGCATACCAAAGTCACAAATAAAGAAAGCAATTAATTTAGGGATCTGCAAAATAAATGTAGATACAGACCTCCGCCTTGCATTCTCCACAGCCCTAAGAGAATACACGCAAAAGCATCCAGAATCAATCAACCCTCGTGATGCTCTTTCTTATGCACAGAAAGCCACTCAAAGAAGTGTAGAAGAGCATCTTAGACTTTTCGGAAGTGTGGGGAAAGCGTAGATCACTCACTAATATCTTATAAAATAGGTTCTCTTAAATATCAGAAGCCAGTAGTGTAACTACTAAGGGATAACATATAGAAAGGTTTAAAAATAAGAAAATGAAGGCATTTACATGTCAAATCAAGAACAAGAATCTGAAGAGCCATATGTAATGCGTATTGTTTATGAAATGTTTCACCAAGACTGCTGGAGCTCTTTTCATAATCATTTTAAAAATGTCGCGTCTACAATGTCCAGAAAACATGGTTTGCCAATAAGCGTGATCCCAATATTAGATAAATCTAAAATTCAAGTGTATTTAGGACTATGTAAAGAGGTTATCTCAGTAGATAATTTGGGACAGAATATTCTTACTCAAGCAGTAGAATCTCTTCTTTCATCTACTACAGCCCGACATGGTTCTGGGTGCTTTAAGAAATATACTATAGAAATCTTACCCTCTGGCAAGAAATTAGTTTCGCGCAGAGAATTTAATAATCTTCAGAGAGATTTGGAAGGAAAGCTAACTAATGTTGAAAGAGGATTGGAAAATACTAAGGTACAACTTGGCACTACTAATCGTGCTTTAGTGGCTAAAATTAAGGAATACGAAACTCTTCAGGGAGCCAATCAGGCTCTTGAAGAACAGAATGGTAAACTCAACCATCAGCTTCAGACACTTACTAGCTCAAGCAATACTTTGTTAGAAGAGGCAAATGCACGCGCCAATAAAGCTGAGGAAACTGCTTCCAAGTTAAGCCAGAGTTATAGCACTCTTGAGTCTGAATACCAGAATTTGAGTGGACAGGCAGAGCAGTCAGAGGTCGCACTTTTAGAAGCAAATGAGGCACTTGACCGTCTCAGGGAGGAGAATGTTGGCCTTCATTCTCGTCTAGCCGCAGCCCCTAAGACTGATGAATTTTCTTTGGAAGAGCTTGGCGTTATGACTGCGCGTAGGATTGCAGGAGCTTCTTATGATCAATGTTTAAAAGCTTATGAGGTGGCTTTTCCTCAGAATATAGAAGATCTCGTCCGCAATGCTCTTGAAACCGACGAGAGGTCTTTCGTACTGACTCCAGAATTGGTAGCATTAGCATCCTCTATTGGCCTTCCTCTCGATTCATCTTGGGATGATCTCAAATCTGCTGCCTTACTTAGAACAAGAGAATTCAAAGATTCAAATGAATATGGAAAATTAAGATTGCCTTATCTTGGAGCTCTATCTTTGCACAATGCTATCAGTATGGGTGCCTCACTCTCTCTGAAAGAAAAAGAATATATTGAAAAGGCGATACAGGATTTTCTTACGCAGTCAAATGGCTGGGAGCAGGGAATACCAATAGCTCATCAATTCTTAAGAGTTTTGGATTCAAACAGGGAAAATTACAATCTTGCACATGCAACTTATAATTCTTCAACACTTCCATACACACTACCAATAGTCACTCTTGCATCAAGTACAGGAAACACGGTATCTTTATCGTATATCGTTCCATGCACTCAAGAGACAGCAGAGACTAATTTTACAAGAGCAGTTAATCATGACTTGTCAACTTCAATCAAGGAATCTCTTCAAGGAGAGAAAATTTCAGGTAGTAGGACAACTTCCTGCTTGGGAAGCCCTATCTTCACTCTTGAGTTCGAGATGCCTTCTAATCCAACTGGTCTAATCTCAGGGTTCACACAAAGGGTCAAAGAAGCACGCTCTAGAAAGGTTCTGAGCAAGCTTGGTGTAAATTGGAGAAATTATTCTCTAGGAGATATATATGAGTAAGGTTATAGGCTCCAGGGAGGAGATAGTAGCAAGATTAGGTCATGACAAGTATTTTGAGGCAATTATATCAGGCAAGATATCTACAAAAGGCCAGATAACTACTGACGAACTAGAGCGCATCCTTTCAGATATTCAGAAGGTGTGCGCCCAAGAGACAGAATCTTATCAATCAACCAATAGTCAGGTTTACATAGCCTGCATAGAGCTTCCTTTTGGCAATCCAAGGGTCAAATTCATGACTACTTTCCACAATGGGCAGCTAGGGCAGAACATCAGGGATTTACAGGTAGATATCCTGGAAAGAGAAGGACTGGTTGGAGCACGTAGTCTTGAACATCTTCTAGAGAACGTATTTACTGGATGCGCATTGCCCAGAGTCCCAGCTTTGAATACAAAGCAGTATAAACCAGGCCCTAATAAACCGCCTATCCAGAGTGTTCCTAAGCCCTCCTATCAAGTAATAGTCGATCCAGCCCTTGTCAGTTATCTTAAGGGCCATAAAGGGTATCTTATAGCAGAGGCATTTAGTCAGATAAGCGGACAAAAAGGCAAGGCTCTAGAATCTTTTGATGAATTGAGATCTTTAGGTGTTCCAGAGAAGGTCCTCAATAGTGCAGCAAATTCAGGATTCACATTCAGCCTCCAGAGCAATATAGACTTCATGAAGGCATATAGAGGCAAGATATTTAAGATACACAGGAATCGAATAAATTCTCTTCTCGCGAATGAGATGGTTACGCCCTGCATAAACGAATTTATGCAGTCTATTCATCTTGGTGCTAACTATAAAGATGCCTTTGAATATCTTGCGCAGAGCTCAAATGCAAGGCCGGCCTATGAATTCTTCTCAAATCCAAGACATAGGGTTGAAGGAGTGGAAGTTGAAGAAATGTTTGACGCTCTTCGTTTTAGCACACTGAGAATTGTTCGTAATGATACTGCTTTAGAGACAAGGATAAGGACGAGCCTGGGTTGGTGGATAAGAGTAGCAAAAGCTGCCGAAGTTATAGACAAGGACGAGAGAATGAAGAGAGTAGCGCCTTTCTTCAATAAGAGCAGAGGAAAGACGAGTGAATCAACAACTAATCATGTCTATGAAGGTATGATGGCGCTGACAGCAAACATGATTAATCAAAGTCTTCAATATTCTTCAAACGAGCTTGATTTCATTTTTGAGGGATTATGGCTTAAAGGCTATCTTCCAAAGAGAGGAGAGATAGAAAACTCTTCAGGAGAAAAAAACGAATTCAGGGAGAGTGATAGAGAGCTAGCAGGATTGTCAACGCAATATGGATTTCCTATAAAGCATCTGATGAGGAGATTCAATAAATATGATGCAGTGTTATGGCCTGCATTCGAGAAATTGGTCGAGGAAAGATCTATCAAAGAAATTGATCTCAAGTCTGCATTAGATGACTATCAGCTAGGCATAAAAATTTATGATTCTATACCTCAGAGAGTAAGGCAATCTGTCTTCACCACACTTAAAGGAGACGAGCCATTGGCTGCTCCGGATGGAAAGAGAGGCACAATGATGGAGAGCCTCCTTACTTACTATATTGGCTCGCAAAGGTCAAGATTTCAGGGGGCTGTAGTCAATGAGCGGCAGCATCCAACAAAATAGTGACTTAGCATCTTCTTCAGACCTCGAGCGCAGGTTAAGGGCCGTTGTAGATCGTTTAGGGTTTTTGCCAAGGCCGTTCGATACTGATTTTCTAAAACAAGTCCCTTATTGGAAAAAGCTTTTAGATAGTTCCAAAGACTATCCAGGAGGATTCAAGGCGCTTATAAATAAAGTAGCGCCTGCAGGATATTTTTCATTTGAGAGGCATCCTCTGCCTTCTCTTGAGCAGAAGCTTGTTGGAGCAACAGTGGCACAGAGAGGAAAAGTCATTGAGCTCAGCAAGCCAGGCACAAGGAAGACTATAAGCGCACTAAGTGCTATCGTCCCCATCAATAGAATGCTCCCAGAGATTTCTGCAGGACAAGAGAGCATAAAAACATTCATAACTTGTCCAGGATATATAGTGCCAATATGGCTCAGGGAGATTGAGAGGCTATTTGTAAATCCCGAAATAGCGATAATAACTAGAGAGAACAGGGAACAGGCGATAAGGCATGCTTCACTTCCAGGTACAAGCTTTGTCATTGTAGGTTATGACATGACTTTCAGGGGGGCAACTCTGGGGAATGGTTCTGAACCTCAGGATGAAATGGGGGAAATGGTCAGAGTATTTTGCGAATATCCTACACCTTCCAAAGCCTATGAATTTCTTAGACCTCTTATAGGTAGTACGCGCGTTGAAAAATTAAAGAAAAGAAACACTCCCTTACCGGAGCTTCACGAGATAATACTTAGAGAAGAGTCGAAGTCAGAGTCTTTGGCAGTGTTTGACGCCCTGAAACAGAAAGTCTTTCCAGAGAACATGCCTTATTACGCTATAGTGGATGAGTTTCATAATCTTGTTGGTACCGACGCCAAAAGGTCTAGGGCGATAGCTTCTATTGCCAGGCCTGCACGCTGGGCCATATTGATGTCAGGTACAGGTATAGGAAATACTCCTGAAGGCTTGGCTTGGGCAGCATATGTGACTGAATTTGTAAAAGACCCGGATGATTTCAAGAAATTTATAGAAGGCAAGGATACTGCCAAGAAAGTCAGGGCATTCATAGACTTAAAGTCTGTTTTTCCTATCCGCACTCTTGAAGAGGTCGATCCTAGTGTCAAGAAACCAATCTCAGAGACTCGCACATATGATATAACTGATGCAGAGACAGAACTTTTCAGTGCTCTTCTTGAAGCAGAAGTATTTGACGGTAGAGAAAAGTACCTTCTTCTAAGATATCTTATAGCAAATCCAAGCAAGCTTCTTCCAGACAATCTTGGTCATTTATGTGATGGCGATGATCCTTTGCAGGAGAGGATGCAATCTTTCTTCAATTCAAATCCAGGTCTTGAAGACAAAGTACGCAGAGTCAAAAAATCGCGTATGGAATTCACTAGAGGCCTTGTCAAGGAGATAAAAGAAAAAGGTGAGAAGTGTTTGGTGGTATGCGAATATCAGAGAGATGTGACGACTGAGTTAGAGTCTATGCTTAGTGATCTCGGGGCAAGGCGTATAGACCAGACAGTTTCTGCAGAAGTCAAAGAGGTGAAGATAAAAGAATGGCAGAAATGCATACTTGTGGAAGATGGCTTTATGAGGGGAGATGAGACATATCTTTCCGATCTCTCGCCACAGGCAAGGCAACATCTAAAGATACTTCCTTATGAGATATATGGGATGTCAGAAAGGGAGAAAGTATTGCATGAGTTTGCTACAGATCCAGATGTCTCTGTGCTGGTTACAACAAGGGCCCTTAGGGAAGGCATGGAAGCAAAGGAAGCAACTTATATAATAAATTTTGAGGAGACTACTGTGCCTTGCAAGCACGAGCAATTGATAAGCCGGACAGTAAGATCTGGCCAGAGGAGACAGGTCCACATACTAAATGTTCGTTCCCCTATCTTGCAGACAGTTGAGAGTTATCTTGAAAGAAAGCGTATAAGAAAGGAGAAGCTTATCGAGGAGATTCATCAAAATCCTGGAGAGGTCAGTGATTCAGAAATGCTGTCATGGATAGAGGGAGACGACCAAAAATCAGTCATCGATACTCTTAAAAATCTGAGAGTGAGAGATGTCTTGGCAGCCCATTTTAATTCCATGGAAGGTGCAGGAGGCATGACGTACAGCGCAGCCCTTTCTCATGCGAATAATGCGTTCTTCATTTCATCAATATATAATAGAAAATGGGATGAGACCTATGCAGGAAACATCGCAAGGCTGACCAAGGATATTCTTCTAGGAATAGAAAAAAGATATTGTACCTCTCTCGAAAGAATACTTGATGCAGGTGCTGGGCCGCTGGCAGTCGCTCAGACAATAAAAAGGCCAACTACTGCAATAGATTTGAATCCATTCCAATTGCATCATGGGATAGATGCTTGCTCAGAATCAAAGATACCTGAAAGCACATGTTATTTGGGAGATATATGCAATCTCAATAAGCTTGTTCCTTTAAACAGTTCACCTCAATCTGTATTCAACTCAGAAGGCCATTATCAGAACGAAGTAAGGATAGATAATGCCTCACAAGATGTAATGGTAGCTTCTTTGGTCTTAGATCTTCTTGATAGGGAAGGCAGGGACAGTTTCTTGCGGGAGGCAAATAGGGTGCTAGGAAATGGAAAATATCTTGTAACAGTGCTGACATCAAAGAAGATAGACGACTCTTGTAGGGACGCATTCTCAAAAGATATGGGGCACTATGGTTTTTCTGTCATTCCTTATTTCACAGGCACATATCAGGGCAGGATAAGCAAAGGAGATGATGAAAGAGGAGAGAATGTTGAGGCATATGTGATAGTAGCTCAACGCCACCAAGTCAATTTGCCAAATGAACCTCTTGGATTGAGGCTTAAGCCTGAAACAAAGGTGATAGAACATCGCATACAAGAAGAAGTTTCAGAACCTAAGGTAAGAAAATCAGTTCCATTACATGCAGAATATTTCGTCAAGCTAGAATCAGGGCTTAATCTTGCGAATGTGGATGTAGAGAGAGAAGATTATGATGGCAGGATAGATAGGATATTGAATAAGTCAGATCCAAAAGATGTTTCTGCAGCTCTTTCTCAGATAAAAGCAGCCCTTGGAGGATACGATGGGAAATGACATCAGAGGAGCTTGTGAGGAAGTAGCTTCCACTATTCTGGCAAATTACGAATCCTGCAAATACAGACCAGAATTCACTCTCTGGGGAGTTTGTTATAACTGGTCAAATAAAGGAGACAGGTGGGAAGATATAATACCATCATTGTTTGATCAGGCACGTGCAAATGAAGAGAGTGTGTTAAAGCCAAACTTCCTAATTCCAAAATCCAGCAATCCGATAAATTATTATAGCATGCTCTCTATGAGAAACTCTCCTTTGGTCGGGAGGCTTTTTCTTTCAAATCTGGTTCAATGTCCAGACACTTCTAGTTTACGCGAAATAATCTTAGACCGTACTCTCTTAAGGGAGGCAGCTAATGAATATCTTGTAGAATTGCAACGCGGTCCAGGATTAGACTTTTTCGAGTATATGATGAAAGGTACTGATAATCGTCAAGGAAGATTTTCTCCTCTTCTTGAACGTCTGCTTTTCCGTTTTGAGCAAAGCACAGACCTTCTAAGTGAACTAGAACCGCTCCTAGATTCAGAATTGTATAAAAATCTTGAAGAGTCACATAGAAGGTCATTAAAATCCAAAGAAGTCATTATCGACCCCGATCTTAAGGCTGTAAGAGACTGTTATGCCGAACGAATTCAAGCCCAGCCAGAGCTTCCAAAGTCTCAAAATGATGCTCTCTCTCTAAAGTCTGTTTTTGGAAAAATAAGGGTCAAAACATCTACTATAGGATCAGGATTCATAGACTGGGAGTCTTTCGCAAATATGCGCTCTGCAGGCAGAGTTTTATTTAATCCAAATGCAGTTCTAAGACAGCAACTGGTAAACCTTGTGTTGAATGAAATGTTGCCAGTCTATGCGATTTCTCCAGGACAAGCTTATGAGCTCATAAGTTTAAAATATAACAGCGCAGGAGAGGAAGAAAGGAAAGCTTTAAATATAGCTTGTCAATTGTTCCAGAGTATGGAGTCTTTTCAAAATGACAGCAGGATTCACCACACCATTAATGTGGGGAGA
This sequence comes from Candidatus Pacearchaeota archaeon, assembly GCA_016866975.1. Lineage (GTDB taxonomy): Archaea > Nanobdellota > Nanobdellia > Pacearchaeales > GW2011-AR1 > VGKP01. The sequence continues at coordinate 64,268 of VGKP01000001.1, read as the reverse complement.
AAAGAATGAGTGGCTTAAAGAAGGAATTGGGTGGCATCACATCAGGCCTTATAACAAGGGTGCTGACCGGGATATTCCCAGACTTGCAAAAGGATATACAAGAAAATCCTCTTCTATTAAAGCTTGCCGATGGAGATTTTACTGTTCATGATGAACTGACCTCTGGCCTTAAAAGGCAGGCACGAGACTATCTAATTAACGTGCAAGGCAATCCTTTCGCCAACGATGTGAAAGATGTTACTCGCGCTCTTGTTGGTTCTACAATTGTCCGCATATCTTCACCTGGGAATGTAGAGGCTGCACTAATCACTTCAGCAGCAGGCTATCAAGGCGATGGCTTTTCTCTCGAACAGAAAGAAGCTGGCACTTGGGGGGTTTGGAGAAGCTCCCAGAGAGGAGGATATGGCGTTTCATGTATATCTGCTCATCTTCCAGGAGAAAAAGGATATGTCGCCATCTGGGGAGCGACAAACAGTGAAAAAGCCTTGGGCATGGGAGAATTTACAGAAAAGTTTTCCCCTGAAGGATTCGATGGAAGGAGCATAATAGCAATCAGGTCTCCCCTAAAAGTCATGATGAGGGATTCAGATGATCCAAACGTTACATCTGACCTCAGAGTGTACGCAGGTGATAAAAAAGGAAAAGGTTGTGTAGCTTCTTATATCCTAGCCTCAAACGAGAGAGAATGATCATCAAGAAGCTCCTGAAGCTAATAAAAAATCCTTGAGAAAAGACCTCTAAGAGGAGGTATTATCGTTATTAATTTTCCAAAAAGTTAATCCTCTTAAGTGACACTACTTTTGCTCCTAAAAACCCAACTTTTAAATATGCCTTTCTCCTCAAGAGTCTATGAAAGAGTGGGTGGAGCATGAATGTTGCCATTAACGGCTTAGGAAGAATAGGCAAGCTTTTTCTTCAGACCTGCGTACAGAAGAATGTGCCTTGGAATATTGTCATAAATGAGATGGGTGACCCAGATTATGTGGTATACACACTAAAACATGATTCAGTGCATCATGGAATCCAGGAACCTATTCATCATGATGGAAAACATCTTTTCATAGGAAAAAGAAAATTCCTCACAGTCCATGAGACAGATCCCCTTAAATTGCCTTGGAAGAAAGAGAACATAGATCTCGTGGTTGAATGCACAGGTTTCTTTACTGAAAAGGAAGGAGCAGAGAAACATCTCAAGGCGGGCGCTAGGAAGGTCCTTATTTCCGCCCCAGCAAAGGGCCATGACCTCACACTTATACCTGGCGTCAATAATTCTGATTTCAGGAAAGAGCATAAAATAATATCTGCGGGAAGCTGCACTACAAATTGTACTGCTCCAATGATAAAGATACTCCACGAGGCATACAATCTGAAGAGCGCATTCTTTGTCACAACCCACGCTTATACTTCGACTCAACGCCTAGTTGACGGGCATGACAAGCGCGACCTTGCAAGAGGCAGGGCGGCAGCGTATAATATTGTTCCCACTACATCCGGGGCAGCAATATCTGTGGTTGAGAGCCTGCCTCAATTGAAAGGTAAGATAGAAGGCTACGCACTTAGGGTGCCAGTCATAGACGGCTCGATCACAAGTATTGTTGCAAAAGTCGAGAAGAAAGTCTCTGCGAAGGATGTCAACGCCGTTTTCAAGAGGAAGACATCTACAGACTACAAAGGCATTGTTGAGTACTCAGATGATTTCCTTGTATCTTCAGATATCATAGGCAATCCTCACTCATGTATCTTCAACTCACATTTCACTCAAGTGATAGACGATACTATAAGCATAGCTGGTTGGTACGACAATGAATGGGGATATTCCAATCGTCTTATTGATGTAGCCCAGATGATCTTGGAAAGCGAGAAGGTCCCTAAAAAGTCAAGGAAGTGACTATGGCCTTAAAAACATTAGACTCTTTTCATCTCTCAAATGCAAGAGTCCTTCTTAGGATAGATATAAATTCAGCCCTAAGGAATGGCAAGCCTCTAGATTCTCCCCGCTTTATAGAACACTCAAAGACAATAACAGAGTTATGTGATAAAAAAGCGAAAGTTGTGATAATTGCCCATCAAGGCAGGCAGGGCGAAGCTGATTGCATATCTTTGAAACATCATTCATCAATTCTGTCAAAACATATTGGAAAAAAAGTGCATTTTGTCAATGACTTGTTTGGCGAGAGAGCATCCGAATATATAACACATTTGCCTCCTGGAGAAGTCCTTCTTCTAGAGAATACAAGATTTCAAGATGATGAGACGAGCCTTGGGAAAAAAAACAGGTTCAAGGGATTTTGTTCTCTTTTTGATTTTTTCATAAATGATGCTTTCTCAGTCTCTCATAGGGAGCAAGGAAGCATAATCATCCCTCCAATGTATCTTCCAAGCGCAATAGGCAGGAGTTTTGAGAATGAGCTGAAGTCTGCTGATTATTTTGTCAAGGACAAGAGCGGGAAGAAAGTATATCTCCTTGGAGGTACAAAGCTTGATGACTATATATCATTCTTCAAAGTCTTGAAAAACAAGGATAACAAAATTCTGACTTCAGGTGTTTTAGGCAATGCATTTATAGCAGCACAAGGCATAGATTTAGGATATGAAAATATATGGATGAAGAAGAAAGGTTTTCATATTTTATATCCTAATCTGAGATACTTGTTCAGCAAGCACCCTGGACAGATTATACTCCCAATAGATTTTGCGATAGGCAATAAGAAAAGAAAGGAAATTCTTTTATCAGATACACCATCAGAGGAAAAGATATGGGATATAGGCCATATGACTTCTGCTCTCTTCAAGGAGCATATCTCTTACGCAAAGGCAGTTTTCATGAAAGGGCCAGTAGGTTATTCAGAGGATCCAAAGTTTAGCTATGGCACCGTTGATATACTTAAAGAAATAAGCTCCCAGACAATTAAGAAGAGATGTCACTCTCTTCTGGGTGGAGGTCATCTTACGACAACTTTGACAACATATCATATCCCAAATAGGTTCTCTTCAATAAGTCTTTCAGGCGGGGCTTTAATGGCTTATCTTGCAGGTGACAGGCTTCCAGGTCTTGAAGTGCTGAAGAAATAACAAACAATACAAGCAGATTCGTACCTCATTACTTTGAATAGGCATACAAACATTTATATAATCTACAAATGTATACATATGTATGGATACTACGATTAGGCTAGCTGCAGAAACAAAAACAGAACTCGATATGTTTAAGCAATATAAAAGCGAGAGCTATGATGAACTCATTAGAAAATTGATCTACATTGCTAAATCAGCTCAAAAAAATCCCAGATTAAGCAAGCAAGTAATGATAGAAATTCAAGAGGCAAGGGAAAGAATTAAGAAAGGAGAATTCTATACAGAAGAAGAAGCTAAGAAAATTCTTGGCTTTTAAAAGAGGAGATTATAGGATAATAATTGATATCGACAAGGCTTCTCAAGTAATACCATCCTTAAGATTGGACATAGAAAAATAGTATGATTCTGGAGTATTAATCCAACTTCACCGCAGTGCCATAAGCAAGTATTTCAGAGGCAGCATTCATAACATTTGATGTTGTAAATCTTACATTGAGCACAGCATCTGCTCCAAGATCTATTGCTTGGTTTACCATCCTGTTATATGCCTCTTCTCTTGCCTGCGTAAGCAGTTCAGTATAACTCTTTATTTCTCCTCCGACAATATTCTTGAATCCTGCCATGATATCTCTCCCGATATGCCTTGAGCGCACAGTATTCCCTTTGACAACTCCGAGTATTTTCTTTACTTTCTTCCCAGGCACTTCAGAAGTAGAAGAAACTATAATGCTCATGTTACTACCTGTTATTTCTCCTTTTTATTCTTTTCTCTTTTATAGGTTCAATCGCATCTTGTTCTTTAAGCGTCACAAGTATGGCTATTCCTATAGCCAGAGCAATTATTGCATAAATAAGGGCAGGTATAAAAAGAAATGATAATAATAAGAGCAACGCTCCAATTACCACAAACACTACTCCCGTAACAACTGCCCATGAGTCAACCTTTCCCATAATAAAAAATACAAATTGGCATTAATAAACCTTCACATGTGCAATAACAGTGATGGCAGTCAATCACAAAAAACCTTAAAAACCCTAAAATATCGTAAGAACCATGAACATCAAGCCATTAGGAGAGAGAGTCCTTTTAAGACATATTAAACAAACGGAAGAAAGGACTAAGTCTGGCCTTATTCTCCCCAAATCAAAGGATGAGAAAAAAGAAGGAATAGTAGTTGCAGTAGGTACAATGAATAATGGTTCAACATTTCCTGTAAAAGAAGGCGATAGAGTAATATATGGCGGATATAGTTCTGAGGAAATTGAAATTAATAGCGAGAAACATCTCATAATCGAATTAAAGGATATCGCGGCCAAAATAGAGTAAGATGATAACAGGCCAATACGAATCTCCTGCTCGGATTGACCAAAAAACTGCAAGCATAGATATAAACTATCTCTGTAGTTCAGGAGGTAATGTCCTTGATGCCTTTCTAATATACATCCAGAATCTTGATACGAATTTATTTACCCCTTTACTGACTCGTATTGAGGTTGAACCAAATGCTTTTTCTCCATTGGTAGACTCAAAAAGAACAGCCGCATTCCGTCATGATAATCGGGGCCTCGTTTACATAGCAGTACCTATAAATGGTCCTCATGTGATAGCCATCCAAGGTTCTACAGTTGACAGGGCCTGCGCTACACCAGAGGTCAGAACTCTTGGAAATATCTTAAAAGTGCCTGTAAATGATTTATCAAGTAGTGAGGGGGAAAAGTATTTTTTACTAAAGAAATCTTTAAAAACCCTGACTGAGCTGTAGGAACATGAACACTCTTGATTTAGTTCCAACATCTGCAACAAGTAATGAAGCAACAGAAGTATTTCTCTGGCAAAAACAACCCCATACAAACCAAACATCTTCGTATTCTTACGATGCTATTAAAGCTGCATTACAAAGAGGAGAGATAGCACCAAGACTTTCATTCTTTAGAGAATTCTATGAGAATGCGGCTTATCGATATACTAATTCAGTTGTTTTTCAGCATGAAGCAGGAGCAACAGGGCTTCTCAAAAGTAGAACAGAAAATGGTGGGAGAGACATTATTTATTTGAGGGGCAATTCAGAGGCAGTGCGAGCAGCACAGAAGGATTTGGGAACGTTAATAGCAAGCACTGGATTCGAATTCGAGGAAGTTCCTGCAGAGCAGAGGAGGAAGAGTTTGCAATGACATCTAAGCAAATCATTTTCAACGAGGAGGCAAGGCAGGCTCTTCTAAGAGGGATTGACAAAGTAGCAAATATAGTAAAAGTCACTCTAGGACCAAAAGGAAGGACAGTTATCCTTGACCGCTCGGGTTCTCCATTAGTGAGCAATGATGGAGTGACTATAGCAAGGGAGATAGAATTGAAAGATAAGTTTGAGAATATGGGCGCAAAGCTCATAAAAGAAGTGGCTTCTCAGACACAGGACAAGGCGGGAGACGGCACTACGACTGCTACAGTTCTTGCGCAAGGCATGATTTCAGACGGCCTGAAAAACATAACCGCGGGCGCAAATCCAGTAGAGATGAAATTTGGCATAGAGGCAGCTACAGCAAAGGTTTTAGAATACTTGAAAAGGCAATCAACTCCTGTCAATGACAAGAGAAAGACTGTGCAAGTAGCTACTATCTCTGCAAACAACGACGATAAAATAGGCAATCTTATTGCAGATGCAATGGAAAAAGTAGGCTCAAAAGGAGTCATTACAGTGGAAGAATCAAGAAGCATAGACACTTATCTGGAACTTGTGGAGGGCATGCAGTTCGATAAAGGCTATCTTTCTCCTTACATGATGACAAATCAAGATAAGATGGAGGCATCATTTGAGAGTCCTTATATCCTTATAACTGATAAGACAATAACTTCTGTGAAAGAGATTGTTCCAGTTCTAGAGCTTGTCGCCCAGGAAGGAAAGCCACTTATCATTATAGCAGAAGATGTGGAAGGAGAGGCCTTGACCATGCTTGTCCTAAACATTCTGAGAGGCGCATTGAAGGTATGCGCAGTAAAGGCACCAGGTTTTGGAGATGAGAAGAAAGATCTTCTTGAAGATATAGCTACCCTTACTGGTGGAAGAGTCATTTCTAAGGACACTGATGAGAAACTTGAAGAAATAACTATCGACAATCTTGGTTCTGCAAAGAAAGTTAAGGTGGACAAAGAGAATACTGTCATAATCGAAGGCAAAGGCGAGAAAAAAGACATTGAGAAACGAATCCAAACTATTGAAAATCAGATAAAGCTAGAGACTGCTGATTATAAAAAAGAAGATCTCAGAAAGCGTCTTGGCAAGCTAAGTGGTGGCGTGGCAATAATAAATGTAGGTGCAGGCACAGAGACTGAGATGAAGGAGAAGAAATCAAGGATAGATGACGCATTGCACGCAACAAAAGCAGCAATAGAGGAAGGCGTAGTTGCTGGAGGAGGCATAACCTTATTACAGGCTATGAAGGAGTTGGATAATGTTTATCTTACCGGAGATCAGGCAGTTGGAGCTCGGATAGTCAGGAAATCTCTAGAGAGCCCCATAAGACAGATAGCATTCAACGCTGGCAAAGAGGGATCGGAAGTCCTGGCATTTCTCAAGGACAAACCTATAACATTTGGATTCAATGCAAAAACGGATAAATACGAAGACTTGATCGCGGCAGGAGTCATAGACCCCACAAAAGTCGTCCGCAACGCCCTGCAGGCAGCATCATCCATCACGGCCATGGTAATTACTACAGAAGGCCTAGTCGCAGATTTTGACGACGAGAAAGACAAGACCGGCCCTGCGATAATAATCTGATCTCAGATAGAACACGAATAGACAAAGGCAGGAGGCAGGTTCATTAAGGTGAATTTTATCTGTACATCTGAGAATAATTCTTTGAATTTTCTATAGGATTGCAGTGAATACTGGAATTGTACAAATCCTCCCTTATCTGATAACCCTCTCATTATTGATTCCATGACATCTTTCCTTTGCACCTCACTCCAAGCAGCCAAAGGAAGCCCTGATACTATATAGTCTGCTTTGCAGAAACCTTTATCCTCAATATGTTTAGAAAGGTCTTCGGCATATCCTTTTATTATTTTTATATTCCTTCTTTTAAGTTTTATAAGATCCCTATGGAATTCATCATTTGGCTCAACTACGATGAGATTAGATTCAGGCCTAAGGCTTTCTGCCAAGTGCCTTGTTATGATTCCAGTGCCTGCTCCCAGTTCGACTATGAGCTTGGCGCGATCAAAATCAACGCATCCAGTAATCTTTCTTGCAAGAAAATTTGAGCTAGGTGCAATAGCACCTATCTCTCTCTTGTTTTTTATGAATTGCATAAAGAAATCAACACTCTTCATAGAAATATTAAAAGAAAGACGTATTTAAACATATCCTTACGGATTTAAATCTTATTAGGATGGAATAGGAATTTTTAATCATTAGAAGGATTAAAAACAAATACAACCAACTTTTTCATCTTTTAATAAAACTTCATCTTTTATAAAATTCTCTTAGGAATATTTTTATAATGCATATTACTGTTTCCTTCAATGGCAAAGAATCATATTATTCTTCCCAAAGATAGCAAATTAGGAATAGCAATATCTCTTTTAGTAGGCTTTGTCTTTACAATAGTGGGCGTCCTCATTCATCTAGGCCCTCTCCAAATAGGACAATGCGAATATCTCTGTCTCTTTGGATCGTGTCTTATTTCTCTGCATACATGTACACAACAAGATTTCTTATTTTGGCAAACATTTTTTCTATTCATAGGCATTCTATGCTTGATTTTAGGGTTTATTGCACTAATAAGAAGAAAAGTCAACTAATCCCTAGAAATAATGTCGGCAAGATTGCTCCCATCATCATATATTACTAAATTCATACCCTTCCTCAGAGATTCAATATCCTCTACAATTCTCCAGGATTCTCTTACTTCTTCATATTTTGGGAAAAGCAGATTCTCACCTTTTATTATCTCGTTTAAGAGGACAGAATATTCATCTGGGCTATTGGGGCCAAATTCACACTCCCTGCAAAATTCAAGTCTTACAGGTTTAAACATATCGCTGCCAGGCATCCTGGAATTCAATATCATAGCTATATCTTGTTTAGGATATATATCTACGATAAGCATATTGGATGGAATGCCTTTCTCGCTTTTGAAGGATATTTTTATCTGGCCATATTTACTCTTGAGTTTCTTTCCAGTGCTTACTATCAAAGGCACGCCTCCCCATGTGCTATTCTTGCATTCCAATGCTATCTGTGCAAATGTCTCTGTCTTTGAATGGGGGATCTCTTTTGCTCTCAATTCATCAGCATATGACTTGTATTGCCCTATAATATTTAACGGGGAATCCATGATATTAATATCGGACAATATATTTCTTTTTTCTTCATGGATATTGCCTTGCTTTTCTGCAAGGAGCAAAGCTAGTATCTGGAGAAGATGGCTTTGTATCATGTCCTTTATCGCTCCAGAATCATTATAGTATTCTATCCTATCCTTTACTCCAAGATCTTCATGTGCGATTATCTCTATCTTATCCACATAATTATTATTCATGAGGTCGTGTATCACTGGATTAGAGAACTTTAGAGTTGTGAGATTAAGGACAGTCTCTTTCGCTAAATAATGGTCTATTCTGAATGTTTTCTCCTCTGGAAAATATGCCTTTATATCATCATTCAACAAATCAGAAGATTTGAGGTCATTTCCGAATGGCTTTTCAAACACTATCTTTGAATTATCATCAAATCCTTCTTTTTTAAGTCTGCCAAGAATGGAAGGAAAAAGCTTGAAAGAGGTCGCAAGATAAAAGATTTTCTCTTTATCTTTAAAATTTTTGAGCCTTTCCATGAGATTGTCCAATCCATCAGCTTTCGAGGCATCTCCAGATTCATAAATCACTTTTAAAGAATTCAGTCCGCTAGCCCCAGAATTTATATATTCTTTATATTCTTCATTACTAAGTTTCTTTCTTGATACCCCAATCAATATGGAATCTTTGCCTATAAGATTTTTCTCAGAAAGCTTTGATATGGCAGGAGCCAGTTTTCTCCTCATCAAGTCTCCCGTCCCCCCAAATACAACAAAAACTATGTCTTTTACCATCAGATGGTATGAGGTAGATGTCTTATAAAATTAGCGATATTTCTTCAGAATGTTTACAATTGCTGGTGAAACATCTATCTTTGCATATTTGTTTTCTATGGTGTTGGTAGTTATCAGTTCAGCGTGCTTTGAGATGTGCTTATCCGCCTTATTTACAAGTACTCCATGGATACCCATGCAGATTATCCTATTTGCTCCCTGCCTTTTGGCCATCTTTATCGTCTCCACTATTGTCTTTCCAGTGCTTATTATATCATCTATGATTATTATATTTTTTCCAAGAGGTTTTTCTTTTATCTTGACATGTGTCGAAGAGAATCTTGTTTTTTTCAGTATAACCACTTTCTTTCCAAGCTTGTCTGCTATCTTCTGGCTCCACTGTGCACTCTCTTCATCTGGACCGACTATGGAAAAGTCATCCTTGAATCTTTTCTTTATGTACTCTACAAGAAGGTCATTCACTGTGAAAGCATGCGCTTGCGGCAGCAATTTTTCCATCTTAGGTATTCTGTGCAGGTGGGGATCAATGACAAGCAGTTTATCAACATGCTTGAACATATCCAGAATATATTTTGAAGAGAAACTATCATATTTCTTGAAATGCTTGTCTTGCCTCATATAGGGGAAATATGTTGCGACCACTACTACTTTCTTTGCTCCATAATCTTTTGCTATCCCTGATGCAAGGATAGTCTCTATCAATTTATCATCTGGATCCTTGGTGATTGATGTGATGAAAACAACAGTCTGATGGGCAGGATTCTTCTTTAATTTTATATGGAACTCAGAATCAGGGAAATCTTTTACTTTGACTTCAGTATAATGTGCCCCTAATGACTGTGCAACTCTCTTAGCAATCTCTCTAGTATCAGGAAAACCAGCTATTAACATTTATCACCTCAAGGCAATTAAATACCAAGGCATATATAAAACTATCTTGCTAAATTTCTCTTCGGATTTCCATTCCGTCAGACGAAATTAGCTCCATTAATTCCAAAGCAGTAAACAATCCTGAAAGATGAGAATACGCACGTTCTTTATCAAAATGAGCGGGGCGACAGTTATTAATGATTCCCTGCACATGGAAGAAAGAATCTCTGAGTGGTATAAATTCAGGATTTTCAAGGCCATTTCTGCCACAAACATAAGTAGATATCGTAAAATAAGACTCTTTGAATCTAGTAAATTTTTCCCCATACCAACCTTTCAATATCTCAGATCTAGCCCGGACCAAGTAACATTGGTCAAGATGCTCTCCTTCAGGACCACTGCCTTGCAAATACTTTCCAACAGTTAATCTTAGCTCAGATATAGGATCATTCATAAAAAAACAACTAAATATCTATTATTAAAGATTTCCATCTCATCACGACTTATTTTTTCTTCTTTCTAGTATTCCTCTCACTGAAGGACTTATAGTTTTGTCTTTTCGATGGATGCAGCCTATCCAACAGCACGGCCGCCGCTTTCCTTCTTTAATTTCTATTAATAGTCTATTAAGGTGCTCTTTTCTTGTCTCTTCTTTCCTCACAAAAGTGACCCAGCATATCCATTCATTGCGGGCAAGCGATGTAATATCATTCCATTCTGCTAAAGCTCTTGAATCAGCGCATAAGGCCTTTTTCAAGTCAGATGGCACCTTATGCACAGTGCCAGTCGCAAAACGGACCATTATTCTGCCTCTAGATCTTCTTCGTTCATAGGCACATAAGCAAGGATATTGCCTTTGGAATCAAATACTTCTACATGATACTTGCCATTAGGGAGCAATACATTGACTTTTCCTTTCATGCCTTTCTTAATAGGTATCTCCTTAAATTCAGCGTCATCCTCATTATGATACTCTACGTACTCAGGGTCTGGATCTCTAATAAGCACTACGGATTGATGTCTTTTGAACTTTGTATTCATGAAACAATCAATATCTGCCTCAATTTAAATATTCCTATCGCAATCAGGGTATGGGAAATATTTTCCGACGGAGTCTCGAGGGAAAATCCAAAAATAATCATGACAAAGTGACAAAATAATATTTCTTCTAAAACAGCGACGAAAGATTTATTTTTGAAGAAACATTTAAATAGTAAATGCAGTTAAAAAATAAAATTACAAGGTATTGTGTCCGGAATTGCTCTGAGACACAACATCTTGGGGTAAACAAGAAGGAATGAAATGTCCCTACTGCAATAATGAAGATACTAAGGTAGTGGACAAGAGAGATATAGATAATTTTACCCGAAGAAGGAGAGAGTGTCTTAAGTGTGAGAGACGCTATAACACTCTTGAGAAGGTTGAAGACATCCACTTAAGAGTCATTAAGAAAGATGGTCGGATGGAGGACTTTGATCGAGAAAAAATAAAAAGAGGACTGGTGAAGGCCTGTGAGAAGAGGCCCATTGGATCAGAAAAAATAGAAAAAATGCTTACATCGATAGAAGAGAAATTGAGAAAACACGGGAAAGAGGTAAAATCGTCCCTAATAGGGGAGACAGTTTCTAGAGAGTTAAAGAAATCTGATAAGATAGCTTACATAAGATTTGCCTCAGTCTATAGGGATTTTAGGGATCTTGAAGATTTCAAGAAAGAGATAAAGGAGCTTGTATAATGGGTGCAACATCATTTCTTGAAAACAGAGCAGAGTACACACTAGAACATTTGCAAAGCCAAGGTCTCGTATTGAGAGGAGATTCTCAGCGCTGGTCATTAAAAGGTCTTGTTCACTTTATCGATGAAGATGGCGATAATTATTATTTTCATAAGGAAAGTGAGGCGTTTCAATTTCTTGCCTATGAAGGTCGACCTGGCAGGGGAAAGATTGTTCTTGCAGACCGTATTACAGAGCTTCAGAGAGGTGTTGCAGCGTGACGCCTGAAAAAATAGAACAACTAAGTCTAGGGAAAATGCAAATTTCGAGAACCTTCAGTTTTGAAGGCAAGAGTCCATTTGAATTCGACCTTTATGGGAATCCAATAAAATGGGTAGCAGAAGATGTCAAGGTAACGGATGACATGGGCAAACCTATATTCACTCAGCCTTCTGTAAGAAGACCAGACTTTTGGAGCCCCTTAGCCATAAAAGTAGTAGCCAGCAAATATTTCTGGGGAGACCAGGCCAAGGGAGAAAGAGAAAATTCTGTGGAGAAGATTATAGGGAGAGTCTCAAGATACATAGGCAGACAGGCATTTGAGCAGAAATACTTTAATGAAGCACAAGCAAATCTATTGAGGGACGAGATAGCATCGATAACTCTTAATCAGCTTTGCGTCTTCAATTCCCCAGTCTGGTTTAATGCAGGCATCTGTGAATACAACAAGGAAGCAGGCGGTGTATCTGCATGGAAATGGGACAATGACTCTCAGAAAGTTGTCAAGGCTATAAAATCAGATGATCGGCCTCAATGTTCTGCTTGCTTTATTTTAAGTATAGAAGATAATATGGAGTCGATTTTGAAGGTGCAGACTGCTGAAGCTATTCTGTTCAAGGCAGGATCTGGGACAGGAACCAATCGTTCTCCACTAAGAAGCTCAAAAGAGAAGATAACTGGAGGAGGCAGGGCTTCAGGACCAGTATCGTTCATGAGAGGCTATGACGCATATGCCAACATAATCAAATCTGGAGGAAAGACTAGAAGGGCGGCCAAGATGGAGATTCTTAATGTCTCACATCCAGATATAATGGAATTTATCAATTCTAAACAGAGTGAAGAAAAGAAAGCTTGGGCTTTGATAGAGCAAGGGTATAGTGGAGGGATGAATGGAGAGGCATATAGTAGTATTTTCTTCCAGAATTGCAATATGTCAGTCAGAGTTACCGATGAATTCATGAATGCTGTGAGGGAAGACGGTGAATGGCAGACAAAGGCGGTGATGGATGGGAGGCCAATAGAGACATTTAAGGCAAAAGATATAATGCGCGCAATTGCAGAAGGTACTTGGATATGCGGAGATCCTGGAATCCAGTGCGATTCAGTTATCCAAAAATACCATACTTGTAAGAATTCTGGCAGGATCAACGCAACAAATCCATGTTTCACAGGGGATACTAAAGTATTGACAAAAGATGGGAAGTGGTTCAGAATAGACCAACTTATAGGAAAACCCACAACAATTCTTACGAATACAGGGATTATTCAGGAAGCGAATATTGATGGGTCTTTTAAGACTGGAAAAAAACCAGTTTATACTCTAACCACGCAATCAGGTTACGAATTAAATTTAACCGCAGACCATCAAATGTTTACTATAAATAGAGGATTTGTAAAGGCCTGCGAATTAACAAAAGACGATCACCTTCTTCTTCCTGCCCACCCAGTAGCAGAACTCCAGGAATTGCCAGAAGAGGAAAAACGTTTCTATCAACTTATAGGCATTTATCTCGGAGATGGATCAAGAAAAGGAACAGAAGATAATGCAATTCAGATTACGATGAGCAAAAAGGATGAAATCCCTATTCTTCAGGCTTTTTCAGAGCATATCGCAAAACATTATGAACGAACAACTCATAAGTCTTCACCTGCACAAGTCCAAATAACGCAGACTTCTGCAAAGTATAATATTGCGAATACTGCTCTAGTACAGAAAATTAACGGGATGCTTGACTTATCACTCTATTCTCATCAAAAGACCATCTCAGATGCAATCTTTGCCCTTCCACTTTCAGCACAGAAGTATGTTATTCAAGGACTCTTTACTACGGATGGAACAGTTGCGAATTATGGTGAAAAATCTCAATATATCTCTTTAGATTCTACAAGTTTGCAATTACTCAAGGGAGTTCAAACACTTCTCTTAGGATTTGGAATTAAAAGCAAGCTCTATAAAAACCGAAGAGCAGGAAATTTACATTCTCACTTGCCTGATGGAAAAGGAGGGATGAAAGAATACGAAGTTCTTGAAATACATTCACTTCGCATTTCTCGTTCGAGCAGGAATCTTTTTGAAAAATATATAGGATTTATAGCGGAGTCTCCTAAAGCTGCAAAACTAAAAGCATTGAATGAATCGGTAACAACCTATCGCGATCTGCCTATTGATGCTGTAGCCTCTCTTGTCTACAAAGGTGAAGAAGATGTGTATGATCTTACAGAACCTTTAACCCATACCTTTATGCCCAATGGCATTACGGCGCATAATTGCAGTGAATACCTCTTCTTGGACGATACTGCCTGCAATTTAGCATCAATCAATCTGATGAAATTCCTTACCCCAGATGGAAATTTTGATGTCCAGAAATTCAAGGCAGTAGTAAGGAATTTTATAACTTCAATGGATATAATTGTAGATGGAGCAAGCTATCCTACCCAAGATATAGCCGAAAGGTCTCATATTTTCAGGACATTAGGTTTAGGATATGCAAATCTAGGTGCATTGCTTATGAGTTTCGGGCTTCCTTATGATTCAGATGAAGGCAGAGCAGTTGCAGCAGCCATAACTGCAATCATGTGCGGTGAGGCTTACAAGACATCAGCAGAACTTGCAGCCTTAATGGGTCCATTCCCTGGATATGAAAAGAATAAAGAGCCAATGCTCCAAGTGATGAATATGCACAGGGAACATGTCAAGGAGATACAAGTCACAAAAATGCCATCTCACCTTAAGTTTCTTGTAAATGAGGCCTGGGATTCTTGGACAGAGGCTATAGAACTAGGAGAGAAATTTGGATATAGGAACGCACAGACTACTGTATTAGCCCCAACTGGCACAATAGCTTTCATGATGGACTGTGATACTACAGGTATAGAGCCAGATATCGCTCTTGTTAAATACAAAGTCCTTTCAGGAGGAGGGATGTTGAAGTTAGTTAATCGTTCAGTACCAATAGCATTAACCTCTCTAGGATATGGCCACGAACAAGTCCAGGAAATAATTCAATATATAGATAAGAACGACACCATAGAGGGAGCACCTTGGATAAGGCAAGAACATCTACCTATCTTTGACTGTGCTTTCAAGCCAGCAAAAGGAAAGAGAGCTATACATTATAAAGGGCATATAAAGATGATGGCAGTAACACAACCATTCATCTCCGGAGCTATAAGTAAGACAGTCAATCTTCCAGAGCAAGCCACTGTCGATGATATCATGGATGCCTATGTATTCGCATGGGAGCAAGGATTGAAAGCAGTCGCAATCTATAGAGAGAATAGCAAGCGCAGTCAGCCACTAAACACCCAGAAGACAGAAGGAGAGATGGTGAAGAAGCAGCAACAGACAGTCCAGGTAGTTAGGATGCAACAGCAGGATATGCCTCAGACAAGGAAATCCATAACGCATAGATTCGAGATTGCAGGACATAAAGGATATCTCACGATAGGTTTGTATGATGATGGCAAACCAGGAGAGATATTCATCACTATGAGCAAGGAGGGATCCACAATCAGAGGACTTATGGATGCATGGGCGGCATCGATATCCTTAAATCTTCAATATGGGATACCTGTAGAGATATTATTCAATAAATTCAGGCATCAGAAGTTTGAGCCATCTGGTTTCGTAAGGAATACTCCTCCTGGAGAATTAGATAAGAACAGACCAATGATACGCACAGCATCATCTATAATCGACTATGTTGCCCAGTTCATGATACAGACTTTTGGCAAGACCCCTAAGATGGATGTGGAGATAGAGATAGCCCCCATAGAGGCTCATCAGCAGCATTCAGAAACACCGACAGCCATTAATACTAACGAAGAGCAGAAATCACTTAAGGATTTCGGCAATGAGGGCCTTGTCTGCCCTCAATGTGGCAGTTCTGCAAAGCGTATGGGTAATTGCGCCATCTACTGCCCTTCTTGCAAGCAGACAACAAGAAGTGGCTGTGGAGAATAATTACTTCTTAGGATAAATCAAAATAGTATGGTCAAGCTCTCTTTGTGAGGAATTATAAGGAGTGATAGATGAGACATTGATAGAAAAGCCAGCAGGATAATAAGAATTAGTTCCCCCTCCTTCATGGATATGTCCATGCACATGAGTGATTTGTCGACTATATTTATTAGAGAGAATGCGCGCAATTTCAGGATCTCCAACATGGCCTACGCCTTTCACATAATCTATATTATTAGTTGCAAGGGGTGGACCATGAGTCATAAAAACCAAAGGATCTTTTTTTTGCATTAGTTCTACTATTTCGTTTTCAGAACGCATATAATCTTGTCTTTTAATCATAAAACCCTGCTTAGCAATAAATTTAGGGTCGTGATAGCCTCCAAGGCCAACAATATTAATGCCATTTAGGTCAGCAGAACGTCGGGAGATATCATGCACATGAGGAAATTCCTTCTTCAATAGTGCAAGGGCATTAGTATAAACAGGAGATTCTTCATGATTGCCAGCAATCACAAATACAGGTACGCCAATTTTTGCATATGGTCTGATACCAGATAACATTTCATCAACATTATTAGTTGAAGTTGGATACAAAGGATTCTTCCGTATATTTTCATTCTCATATAGGTCTCCAGCAATAAGGATTATATCGACTTTATTGTCCTTCAATGCCTTTGCGCTTAATTCAGCTCTGTCAATGGCACCTTCAATATCACTAACAACTCCTACATTAAGAGTACCATCTGCAAAAAAATCATTTGTCAATGAAATTCTGTTTGTCTCAAGGTTATTTATTTTTACACGAGATTCTATTGAAGAATGCTCTGATCTTTTTATCTTTGAATCACATGCTGCGCTAGCTAGAAAAACTCCTATCATCCCAATGTATAAATCTTTTAAATTCATCAAATATATCGAAAATGATGAGTATTTAAAATATTCTAATAAACCATAAATTCCTTGACAGCTGTCAAGGATTAATTATCTTAGACAAATACAATAAAGACATAACATTTATTAACTCGCATTCCCGAACATCTCAATCAAAGAGGTTATCATGACAGATACAATAGAGCTGACTACAGGTACATTTGATTCGAAAACCAAAAAAGGGCATTGGATTATTGATTTTTGGGCAAGTTGGTGCGGACCGTGCAAGATGATGGCTCCTGAATTTGAAGCAGCAGCGCGGGAATTAAAGGGAAAAGTGCATTTCGGAAAAGTCAATGTTGAGGACCATTTCGAGCTCTCCGATCGTTTCAATATCATGAGCATACCCACAACAATGTTTTTCAAAGACGGCAAGATGGTCTATGCGCACACCGGCGCAATCTCCAAAGCCGAAATTCTCAAGCTCGTCAAAGAGACATTCTAAAATTTATTAGATTTAAAAAAGCACGCATTTCTAAAAGTTCTGCAAAGACGCTTTCTCATTGATTCAAAATAAAGATTTAAAAACGCCCCTCTACTTCTTTTTATAAGGCCTCGTAGCTCAGCCCGGTTAGAGTACTGGACTTTTACCTAAGAAACTCTCTGAAAGGAGAGTTTACCCATAAGGGAACATTGTTTCTCTTAGGAGGAAATCCAGGTGTCGGGGGTTCAAATCCCCTCGAGGCCAGTCTGTTTGCCCGTAGTGAAGAGCACCGCAGCGTAAGCGAGGATGCCCACAAAAAGAGCAAATCAGACTTAGAATAAAATGGACAACTGCAACAAACATCCCGATCATGTACAAGGTTATTCTGGTACTCTTCAAGAATTAGCGCAAGCCATTGGTAATATGCGTTATGATCAAACTGAAAAAGTTATTTATTATGTCAAGGAACTTGACTAAAACTCCAGCTTAAAAGCTGGAGTTGTTCCTTGAGCATCCAAAAAACGAGCGCCTGCATCAAACTGCGGCTTAAAAGCCGCAGTGGCGCATCGTTTTTTTGATCTCGCAGAAGACATCCAACGGCAAGCCACGGCAGACAAAAAAAGAGGAAGACCACAGCTCGCAGGACAACTCGAGAAATGCGCAGCCGCCCTCTATCAAGCCAGAGAAGATATGAGTGCTGCCTGGACAATCTGCGAACCATATATGCATCCCGAACCTCCAAGCCATTCTCCACCTGAAGAAATTCTAGATAGTGATGGTCAAAACTACCAAGTAGATGATAAGAGTTGATTATACTCCAACATCAAATATTGACTTTGGCATCTTTATCCCAGTTATAAAACGTGCTATCTTGTATCCCCCATATATCGAAGGCAGGATGCCTACTCCATTGCATCCAAGATTATATAATAGGTTTTTGTTATAAGGGTGAGGACCTATCGCTCTAAGTTCACTTTTGGTGTACCCCATAAGGCCATGCCAGTGGTATTTGTAATTTATCTTTTTTGGAGCATGGATATAATTCTTTTTGAGAAACTTGTCTATTTTTTTCTCATGTTTCTCAAAATAAGGCTTGTCTCTTATATACTCTATAGTATTGTCAAGTGTGACTTCAGGGCCACCTACAGAAATAAGATTGCCAGATTCCATCTTGTCAGAGAACTCTCTTTTAGTAAGATAGAAATATGCATCACTTGCATCATTGTTACTTTTAGGGAAGTAACTTATGGCATTTGATTTGGTTCCAGTCTGAGGGCTTATGTATGCAGCCATGTATCCAACAACTCCCAGTATAAAATCATGGAAACTGGTATCTATGTTCTTTCCAGATTTATTATTTATCTTTAATTTCTGAAATCCATTTGTGCATAACACAACTTTCTTTCCATTGATTATTTTACCCTTTCTAGTAGAAAGTTTTACATGATCACCATAAAGCTCTACCTTATCAATAGGTGTAAACTCATATAGGGAAATCCTATCTTTATATTTATAAAGAAGATAACTAATAAGCTCCTCACAAAACAATGCACTATTAAGACAGCCTTTTTTAGAAGCCAATGCAGCATGATATAAACTGCTTTTGGTCTCTAATATTTCAAGTACTTTTTTATGTGGAACAAGCTCGTAAAGGCCATCATATTTTTTAGGTATTTCTTTTAAAAACGGAGCCTTCTCAGATACAAAGACTTTTTCAATTGAGATATTTGCCTTGTTTCTAAGATACTTGTTCTCAAGATGAGAATTGAGCTGTTTTAAGGTTGAGCACCCGGCATATCCTATGAACTGGGAGAAATAAGTCTTAATCTCACTCTCGGAATATACTTGCTCAAGCAATTCCCAGCCGCTAAGTATCTCTTCTTGCCCTCTTGCTGCCAATTCAAGCCCATATTCTTCCACTATTTTTGAAAATGGCTTCTCAAAATAACTTACTATTTGGCCAGCATTATGCCCTGTAGCACCATGTGCAACTTTATTGGCCTCTACTACAACTACTTTGTTTTTTGTGTCTCTTAAAATAAAATATGCTGTACAAATGCCTGCTATTCCTGCACCTACAATGGCCATATCGGTCTTTATGTCTTTTTTTAATATATCTCGAGGCTTCCTTACTTTCTCAAGCTGGTGTATCCAAGGAGAATGATTGTCATATGCCTTCTTTTTAATAACAACACCTTTCATTTTCTCAAAAAACTAAAAGACATTATAAACTTTATGTAAATCCTTTTTATAAGCGGAAGGAGGGAATCGAACCCTCGTCTACGGCGCCACAGACCGTCGTTCTACCATTAAACTACATCCGCCATAAAGATATACAAAAAGGAGAGTTTTTTAATCTACCGCTAACCCATAGGATTTTAGGAGAGTTAATAAGGGTAACATAATTCTCTTATTAATGGCATTCAAAGGAATAGCAATAATGACAACTTTTCTTTGCATAGTTATGTTTATAGTGCAAACACTTGTCCCAGGATTCACAGAATCTTTATTGCTCAACAAATCTTCATTGGTACAGCCTTGGCGATTTATAACTGCAATTTTCCTTCATGGAGGATTAAGTCATCTATTATACAATTCTTTTGCCCTTGCTCTTTTTGGGAGCATGTTGGAGGCATGGATAGGGCCAAGAAGGTTTGTCTCTGTCTTTCTTTTGACAGGTATTTCTGCAAATTTTATATCGTTGCCATTTTATGACTCTGCATTAGGAGCATCAGGGGCGATTTTTGGAGTGATAGGTGCGCTGATAATGATAAGGCCGAGCATGATGGTTTTTGCATTTGGTCTTCCCATGCCTCTTTTTCTGGCCGGATCTCTATGGATTATAGGGGACTTGATTGGTCTTTTTATCCCAAGTAATGTGGCAAATCTCGCTCATCTTGGAGGAATATTCTTTGGATTTTTATTTGGGGCCTACTATCGGAAGTATATCCCACAAAAGCCAAATAGAAGCAATGTACATCTTGACGAGGATTATATTAGGGCATGGGAAGACCGGAACCTAAATTAATGCTGATAATATCCCTTCATTAAAATTCTACTTTTAGATGAAAAGACTCTAGAAATGCTCTTTAATAAACCTGAATTTGAATCTTGAGGAAGCACCATTATCCATTCATAAAGGTATCTCCCCGGTTCAATATCTCCGCTTTTGAAAGTATAAGACATCACAGTGCCTTCTGTATTTTTCTCTAAATCAAAACCTGCTGGATAGATCCTATGCTTCACTTCATGAAATGGTTCTCCTAAAACATCTTTAAATTCCCTGGATAAGACAAGATATGTGTCTTCAACATTTACATTCTCTGGAGCATGATAAGAAAATTTGACAATTTTCTCAATATTTGTTACAATAGTTGTCTGAATAGGTTGGATATCTGCATCTCCAGTATAAACGATATAGCCCTGTCTATTCAGTATGCTTTCAGGGTGTTTTTCCCTTCTCTTCTCAAGTTTTTCAGCAAATGTATCTAGACTTTGGTCTATTTTTTTAAAAACAATACATCCATTATTTAATAGTAGCCCAGACAATCCAATAGCAACAATTGCTTTTTTCAATCTCATTATCAAGAATTATAATTACACAATAAAAACTTTGATGTTCTCTAGTATAACCTTTTTCAGGATTATTACTCTAGAGCTTTTTTCTTCCTAGCCTTCTGAGCAGCAATTGCGAGGCCCATGGACAATAAAAATAATATCAGCAACTTGCTTAAGGAAGGAATCAGTAATGTCATAGGTCTATCAATGACTATAAGGTCTCTTAAGAGATTCTCTAATATAACGAATGGATTTATGCTCATGAAGAATCCAACTGCTGGGCCTACCAGTGCAGGAGGTGCAAGGATATCTGAGAATATCTGGAACAAAATTACTACAAATATAGATACGAGCATTGAAAGGTTTTCAGATTTGAAGAGATAGCCAAAGCTCATACCTAAGAAGATAAATATGGAGGATGATAAGAAGATCACCAAGGCTAATTGGGGTAGGATGCTTATGACTTGTATATTAAACATATAAAATCCTACTATGAATATAAACAGTGACTGTATAAACACAAAGAATAAGTTTATCAGGAAATCTGCGATGAAAAAGGAGTAACCTTTCACGGGAGATATAAGCGACCTGAAATAATTTGACTGGTTGACTTGCCTCGATATGAAGAGGTTTGAGAGTATTAGTGAAGTAAATGTTATTATTATCGCTACTAGGAGGGGGAAAGTATTTGCTACTGGACTTTTTGGGACGTTTTCAATCCCATCCATAATTTGATATATTACACTTTTGTCTCTTATGGAATCTTTTAAGGAGTATATTTGTTTACTACCTTGTTCAGTCTTGCTTAATAGTACAACAATCTTTCTCTTGCCCTCTTGTGCAGACTGTATTGAATTGCTAATATTTGACTGCATTCTTTCAAGTAATTTCCTTGTAGGAGAATCTCTTGGAAAAGATTCCATTGTCCCGAATATTTCGGCACTATAAGCCGTCAATATCTTTTCTTGTCTGTCAAGTTCTTGGAAGCTGACATCAAGTTCTTTTCTTGCATCTTGAAAAGAAGTTGAGAAGACAGATAGTCTGTCCTCGATTTTCTCCGAATGGCCTATTTCTAGATTCTGCCTCTCCAATATAGTCTCCAGGAAGAACTGTTTCGTATAGGACTCGACAACTTTCTGTGTATTGTCTATATAAGCATCTATCTGTGGCTTTTCATCTTTTGTATATACTCTTATGCAGATCGCCCTGCTTCCTTCAGCCATCTTCGCAATGCAATCGCTTAATGAACTATGAGAGTATAGTTGTTTAACTTTGCTGGAAAAATCAAGAGAAACGGTCTCTCCTTCATTTACGAGACCTACCTTTATGTTATCAGTGCTTGCGGAATTTAATACTGCTCCTGAGAGAAGTATGAGAAATATTGGAAAAATCACTAAGACAAGAAAATAGTTCCAATTCCTAGATACAGTCTTTAGATTCTTGCTGAATATTGGCCAGATCATGGTGATTTATTTAACACCTCTCCAAATATCTCATTCAAAGTTGCTGCCTTTGGATAACTGGCCTTATATTGTTCAATGGTACCTACAGCTATCATATCTCCCTTGTTCAATATACCTATTCTGCTGCAGTTTTTCTCTATCTCTTCAAGTATATGTGAGGTCACAAGAATAGTGGTGCCTGCCTGGTTTATCTTATGGATATACTCCCATATTCCATTTCTTATAATCGGGTCTAGACCGACAGTAGGCTCATCCAATACCAAGAGTTTTGGTTTATGTATCAAGGATACCAACAAATTAGCTCTTTTTTTCATGCCCCCGGATATCTGCTTAATCAATAGGTTCTCATATCCCTTCAATTCTACCAATTGAAGAAGCTCTTTCATGTTTGCCTCTATTTCTTTTTTCTTCATGCCGTATAGACTTCCAAAGTATATGCTATTCTCTACGAGATTCAACTCTTCAAATAATGTATTGTCCTGTGTAGAAAACCCTGTTTTTCTCCTAAGATACATTGGATCTTCAGGTAATAGGGATCCTTCAAAATATACTTCTCCTTTGTCTGCTTTTACCATCCCAATGAGTATCTTAAGCAATGTGGTTTTACCCTCTCCACTCTTTCCGATCAGCCCAAATATCTCTCCTTCTCGTATTTTTAGAGAAAGTGCCGTCAGGACATCTTTATTCCCATACCTCTTATTTATCCCATTGAATTCCAATAGGTACATCTTCTATCAAAGAATAAGTTATTTAAAAAGCTTGTTTAAACTCAAATCCATATCTCTCAAGATCTATCTTCCCATTATCTATCTTGATGCCTTCATCTTCAAGAATCTTTTTCTTCTTATTCAATCCAGATGCAAACCCAACCAACGCCCCCGAGCTTCCAACAACGCGATGGCACGGCACTTTTGGAGCATACGGATTTTTATTCATTGCATTTCCAACTGCTCTATATGCTTTTGTCCTCATTGCGTTTGCAAGAGCCTTATAGGTGACTACATTTCCTCTCGGCACTTTACTCAGCAAAGCATAACAACGCTCGTTAAAAGAAACCATTTTAGACCCAGAGAGTAAGAATCAAAGACATGACTACAATAATGACAAGCTGATATACGACATTCACAAGATAAGAACCCCATGACTCTCCCTTCCATAATGTGCTTCCAAGAAGAAGTGGTAATACAAAACCTACCCATATCCACAATGACAGCTCTAGGGTGTCAGACACCGTTGTGGCGGCAACGAAAGCCAAGAAACTTGCAAGGACACAAGCCATGACTATTAAACCTAGAAAGGCAATCAAGTACAATTTTCCCATTCCTTTCTTTTTCGCTCTGGATAATTGTTGTGAAGAAATTCCCGCACCCCTCATCCAGATTTTTCCAAAAACTGAAGGGGAATACCATATCACCCCTATAATCATGCTTGCGACAGCCGAGACAAGAACTGCCCCATAATTGACCGCAACACTTGGTAATGCCATGATTAATATAAATAATTTATATTTAAAAGGTTTTTGTATGGTGGAAAACCCAAAAATCTTTAACCAGTATCAAATTATTATCCATCATGGCAAAAGAGCATATTGTGATTATTGAAGAGATAGTCGATGTCTCCAATAATGTAAAAAGATTCAGGCTGGATAAACCCCCAGGTTTTAAATTCATTCCAGGTCATTCAGTGATGATCTCTCTTCCTGAAAACATAAAAGACTCTCATCCATTTTCATTCACATCGACAAATGATGATTCTTACTTAGAATTTCATATTAAGAAATACAACAGCCCTGGGAATTTCACATCTAGACTACATTCATTAAAACCTGGAGACTCCCTCATACTTTCAGACCAATTTGGCTCGATAAGATATACTAAACCGGGCCTTATGATTGCTGCAGGTCAGGCAATAACCCCTTTCATCGCCATACTGCGACAGCTTAAAAGAGATAATTCTCTGACAGGCAATACTCTCTTACATTCAGTATCAAGAAGAGATGACTTATTTCTTGAAAATGAACTCAAAAGCTTTTTAGGCAATAATTATATAATTGCATTGACAAAAGAAAATCATCCTGATTACCTTTATGGGAGGATTAATAAAACTACCCTCAGGCAATTCTTACCTAAAAATAAACAATCCTATGTCATTGGCTCAGATGATTTTGTAAGTGATATTAGATCATTTATCAAAGAAATATGATTTATTATATCTTCTTCTAGGAATTATCATCAGGTAGTGCATCAAACTCTTTCTTCTTCTCATCCATCCATTTTTTCATAGCCTTTTCATCCTTCATAAGTCCCATCATTTCATTCATTGCCCCAATATGAGCTTTATCTCCTTTCTGAAACATTTCATAAGTTCTTTTAGTGTTTCCTTAGGAAATGCGTTGATAAAATATCGAATGGCATCTTCAGCAGAGAATCGTTGCGTTATTTCATGTAGCGCATTAAGTGAGAGTTGTAAATTTTCTTCTATACATCCATTTTTTGCGACATACTCTGCATATGGGGTATAAATGAAATCGCCAAAGTCGCCATCAGATAAATCAAAAAAAAACGATGCGCCACTGCGGCTTTTAAGCCGCAGTTTGATGCAGGCGCTCGTTTTTGGAGATGCTCAAAGAACAACTCCAGCTTTTAAGCTGGAGTTTTAGTCAAGTTCCTTGACATCAGGATTATTAGTTTGTGGAAGGGACTTAATAAGAATGCCAACAGTGCGCGGATAATCTTCTGGCAGATACTTCTTGAGACTTACAGCTATCCAAGAAATACGAGCTTTTAATTCAAGTTCTGGAAATTTAGTAAATACTTCGTGAACAAATTCTTCTCTTTTAAATGATGAATATACATTATGAATCTCATCCGCAATTTTCTTGACTTTTGATTCATTAAAAAGTATATCCTTAAGTAAAATTTTATTCATCTGCGTCAATATTATTTTTCGGTGACTTTTATTTTGAACTAAGGAAATTCACACCACCATCATTAATAACTCTCACTCTGGAGATGTTTTTCTATGGTTTCCTCTTCGACTATAAATATCACAAAAACGATGCGCCACCTCGGCTTAAAAGCCGAGGTTTGTTGCAGGCGCTCGTTTTTGGAGATGCTCGGGAACCACCACACCTTTCAAGGTGTGGTTTTCATCGGTTCCCGACATTAAAATATTTATAAAGATGTTGATTTTTAAGCCCTTTTCTCCACAAGATAAATATAATAAAAGAAAGTTAATCAGGGGATTTGAATTAAGTCTAAAACAAGAAGATAAACACAAAGCAAAAAGTATTGTTAATGACATATTAACTGGAAAAGCTATAAATGTCTTATTAAAAAGTAAATTAACAGATACATTCAAGATAAAAAATAAAAGATAGGATTATAGTTATCATACTTCTCTTAATAATTCTAATCCAGATTACTCTAGAATAGATTATATTTTCTGTTCTGATGATTTCAAGATAATGGAAGCAGGGAAGATAAAAAACAAATTAACAGAAAAAGCTTCTGACCACTACTCAATTAATGCAGTTTTAGAGATTTAGAGAGTAATAAATTTATATCCACAAACACCTAAATTATAAACTTCTGTTCTTCCAATTCTTCTCATTCCTTCTCCTTCATGGATATGTCCACAGAAAGCATATCTTGGTTGTTTTCTCTGTATATAATCGAGTATTAACTTACTTCCTGCGTGTTTTCCTTTCCAATGCTTTGGTGCCCCAGAAAAAGTAACTTTATCCAAATAACTATAAGGGGGCTGATGATGGACTAAAATATCTACTTCATCAAATCTCTTTAATATATCCCTTGCTTTGTCTGTTTGCCTCTTTGCTTTCTTCATTCTTTTTCTATAATCTTTTGGTTTAAAATCTTGTACCCAATTTGTATCAACAAAATATTGTAAACCTCCAATTCTAACCCCGTTAAAATTAACAAGTCTGTTATTAATTACTCTTACATTATCTATCTCTCTTAAATCATCTGTTAAGAATGGTAATAGCAATCCAATCTCTTTAGATTCTTTTCTTGTTTCTAAATTAGAACTTTCAACATTACCATAAATAGTATAAACAGGAGCAAAATTTCTTAAATATTTTATAACTTTCATTGTGGAATTATATGCTTCCATAAATGCCATTTTTCGTTGTGTCGGTGAAAATTCTCTTTTTTCTAATCCTCGCTTTTGTCTTTCAACATTTTCAAAAGCTATTTTTCGCATGAGATTTGCACTTCCCAAATCTCCAGTTAAAAGAATTAAATCTACATCTTTAATTGGAATTATCTTCACCTTTTCTAAATCTCCGTGGGGGTCTCCTATTGCTAAAACTTTCATTTCTAACATAATATATCTCTCCTTATTAAATTTGCTCCAAACCTTACTTTTAAAACTTCCTAAACTCCCTTTAACTTAACAATGCAGATAAAAAAGCTATGTAGAAAGTTAAAAGAATATTGACCACCTATTTGGTTTGAGACTAAAGAGGTGGTCCAAATGAAAGAGGAAAGTTCCTATAAAAAACTTATCCAGAGAGTCAAATCTGGAGTTAGAGCTGCTAGAATACCTAGAAGCTTTAGTAAAAAGAAGAACAATGTGTTTTCTAATGAGCAACACATTGTTATCCAGGTGCTTATGCAACTGGAAGGTAAGGCATTACGAAAGATGCCAGCTTTTCTTGCGCTTGTACAAGAAGAACTCCACTTAGCGAGAGCTGTCCATTTTACTAAGATAAATAAGTTTGCCTTACGAGTTAAGCAAACCTATCTGGAAACAATAATTGCAAACATGGTAAAAAGTAACGAATCGAGTCTTGTTGCAATTGACGGGACAGGGTTTAGTTTGAATTCAAGAAGCCCCTACTTCTGCATGATTGCGGGAGAACGCAATCGTTTCATGCAGGCGAATGTTGCAGTTGAAGTGAAAAGAAGATTGATTATTGCCGTTAGACTGAGAAGAAAGAAGCGTCATGAAATCATTGATGTTCCTTACCTTATGAAACAGTCTTCAAAGCAGTTACCTATAACTGCTTTTCTTGCAGACAAAGCCTATGATTGCGAGAGAAATCACGAATTAGCTCATAAATGTGGAAGTGAACTTATTGTTCCTGTAAGAAAGTTTGCAACTGTGGGAAGAAGAGTTAATGGCAAATATAGAAAGAGATTATTTCGCAATTTTCCATCGGAGATCTATCATCAGAGAGTCTTAGTTGAAAGTACCTTTTCTGCTGTAAAGAGAAGATTTGGACATTTACTTCTGGCTAGGAAATTTATTAGTCAAAAGAATGAGTTACTATTCAGATTTATTGCCTATAATGCGGAGAAACTAGTAAACCTTTACTCTATAGAGGTTTACTTTCTACATAGCTAGATAAAAACATATCTTTATATACCATCATTCATCTCAAAGTTTATCAAGGCACAAGCCTTGAGGACATAAGTGTAAGGAGAGTAAGGAAAACATGAGTAAGAAACTATATGTAGGTAATCTACCCTACAGCATAAACAACGATAAGCTAAAAGAGCTTTTTGCTGCTTATGGTGAAGTGGTTGAGGCAACTGTTATCTCTTTTAAGGATACAGGAAAATCAAAAGGTTTCGGATTCGTCACGCTTGCGGATGACGCACAAGCTGACAAGGCAATCCAAGAAATGAACGGCAAAGATATTGAAGGCCGACAATTGGTTGTCAATGAAGCCCGACCTATGGAAGAAAACGCCCCTAGAAGACCTCGAAGAGACTTCGGAGAAAGACGATCTTTCAACAGAAGATATTAATTAATCTTCTGAATTTTATTTTTTATTTTATAATTATTTTTGACTTTTTTTATAACAGTATTCTGAACGAATACTGCATCTACAAACCGTAAACATATTCGTTACAGAATTCACAGTTTTTCTCTATGTTACAGGGCTTGAATCCTGAAGCATAGGCACCTTGTATTGCCTGGGCAGCTTCAATAAGTTGATTCCGAACATCAACAAGGTTGAATCCATCTATCCACTTAGAGCTAATGCAATGAGCATTGCCCGCGGCATCAAATTCGAATTCCAATGGCTTTTCCTGTTTCAGCATTTCCAATACAACTTTCTTTACTTTTCCAAACCGCTCTTGTGCTGCAATGGCATAAAAACCAAGTTGCCAATCCCTACTTCTTGGGGAAATCGCCGTCTTACCAGTCTTATAATCTATTATCTCGACTCCATCATCTTTGACGTCTATTCTGTCTGCAAATCCCATAAAAGGTATTCCGGCCAGAGTCAAAGGAAGAAACTGTTCTGTTCTTGTCCTAGAGTCATATCTTCCTTTATTTCTCTCAAAGAATACTCTTATCAATGTTTCGGCCTCTGGGAGAGAAATGCTTGACCACTCTTCTTCCATGCTCAATTGCTTAGCAAGGTAAAGGAAATCGTCAACTCTCTGAAAAAGTGAAGCAACGCCCCTCTCAAGGACTAAATGTACAAAGCTGCCAAGTTGCATTGCTTCCCAGGAGAATGTCTTTCTTTCAGGCATATGATACACGTATTTATACTCAAATTCTTTCTGACATTCATCAAACAACAAAAGAGCAGAAGGTGAGAGCCTATGGACCTTCTCTTTTTCTTTTCCTGTCTCATTTGCAAGAGTCTTTAGGACATTCTCAAAATTACTTGACTCTAATGAACTTGCAAAATGAAACGTTGTCTTGGTCTCATTTTCTTCAACATACAGTTGGGATTCATCCTTTACATAGGATATATCAGGATTTTTAATATAAGATATTTCCTCAAGAAATATTGATGGATAAAATTTCTTTCCTCCGTATTCTCTGGCGTAAGTAATATAGAGTCTTTCCTTTGCTCTTGTAAATGTAACATAAGCAAGTCTTCTTTCTTCAAGCATTTGATGGTGCCTTTCATATTTTTGGATGTACTCCTCAGCTTCAGCTGATGATGTTTGTTTTATTTCTTCTTTTACTTCTGGCAGAAGTTCAGTAGGTATCAAGGAGTTGCCAACATATCTCTCAATAGGAAATCTTCCTTGGGCAAAATTAGTAAGTATTACTGTCTTATACTCTAGGCCTTTTGTAGCATGGCAAGTCATCAATCTCACTCCTTCTTCCTCAAGCCTTGCAGCCTCTATTTCTATGCCTAGGTTTTCTATCACTTCAAGATAATAAAGGAAATTTGATACTTCTGCATCATATAAGTCTTCATGGGTTTTGGCCAGATCATAGAATTTCTGCAAGTTGAGCATGGCTTCTCTGTCTTCAAAAGTCTTAGATTCGCTCAATATACCCGATATCCTGTATATCTCTTGGATAGCTTTTGACAAGGGTTGGCTCATCAGAGGAATCATCATCTGTATTTTATCCAATAATATCTTTACGGCAAGTTTTCCTTCATCTGATAATTTTGCTCCCTTAAGGTCATCTAAAAATGCCAGAGAGAAAGGTTTAAGATCTTTCTGAGGCTCACTAGAGTCTCTTTCTTTCTTCCTCTCTTTTGACAGGGATTGTATTACTTTGCCAAGAGACATCAAGTCTTCAGAAGAGAATCTCATAAGATAGAGCAAGTCCCACCATGCTTGTTCCCCTCCGGAATCCTCCCTCTTTATCTTATCTATTATCATAAGGTAATCATGTATCACTTTTACTGAATGCTGTTTGAGCAATGAGGACCTAGATACCGAGCAATAAGGGATATTTGATACTTCAAGAGCTCTTTTTATTATTCGTCCATATTGGTGTGTCCTGAATATGACGCAAATCTCTTCAGAAGGTACTCCTTTGCTCTGCTCTTCTTTTATTATCTCAATAACTTTTCTCGCCTCTTCCTTAAGATCTTTCATCTCAAATATCTGAATTTCCTCGCCCTCTCTTTGATGCGCATTCTCTACAAAGAAACACTCTTCAGAAGATGAGTAATTTTTTGATATTAGCTGGTGCGCTGTCCTAAGTATCTTGTTAGGTGACCTATATGATCTTGACAATGTGAATATATCTCTCTCGCCCAACCCAAAAGCCTCTTTGAAGAGGGATAAGTTCTTGCTATATGCTCCTCTAAATCTGTATATGCTCTGGTTCATATCTCCCACCACAGTAATATTTTTGTGAGATGCAAGTTTGACTAGAAAGTCGAGCTGAAGCTTGTTGGTGTCCTGGAACTCATCTACGATGATATAAGAATAGTCATGAGATATCTCAGGATACTTGCGGAGAATGTCAAGAGCGTTCGCATTTAGGTCAGAATAATCTTGATAATTGCCCTTCGATTTAAGCTTCTCATAAGCCCCCCAGGCAATCACAAACCTCTTTATCTCAAGAATATTGCGCAACTTTTTTATCTCTTCCACCAAGAGTTTTTTTTGCCAAGATGCCTTCCTAAGATGCAATGTCTGAAGTTCAAAATTAAGGCTCTCTATTCTTTTTGGTATCTCAATGTCTCTATATTCCTCGGTATTTTTCTCAAGGTATTTTTTGAACTCTTCGATAGTTATCCCCAGGTCTTTGGCAGTTCCTATGGTGGCCACATATTTTTGGCAATAGTTTACATGCACCTTAAGATTCCTATGAAGCAAGACCATGGCCTGGTCAGGGTCAAGTATCTTGAAGTTGTCTGATAGGCCTATTTTGGTTCCATGACTTCTTAATATCTCAGCAGAGAATGCATGGAATGTCCTTATTATGGGCTCTCTTTTATCAGGTAGCTGAACCATCTTTCCAACTCTTAGGAGCAGATTGTTTGCAGCCTCATTTGAAAAGGTTATACATACAATTTTTTCAGGATCGCAGGCACCACTTTGGATAAGAAGTCTCATCTTCTCTACTATTGCCTGCGTCTTGCCTGTACCTGCCCCTGCGAGTATAAGACACGGCCCCTCTTTTTTATCAAGTGCAGCTTGGATATCGCCCATCGGGGCGCAAAGAAAGTGAGGTTAATAAGTTTTTAGATTACACCTGGCTAGGTCTATGTTCCGCAAACCATTCCAGTATCTTATGTACTAAGCAATATTTAACCTCTACATAAAGGCAGAGGATTTCTACGAGCGTTAAGAAAGATTTATAAAGTAACTAAGTTACCAAATAACTAAGTGACTATGGAAAGTAAAACGATCAAAGTTAGCGCAGAAACATATAAGTGGCTTGCTCGTATAGCTGCAGAACTGCAAAAAGAAAGAGGTCAGCCTGCATCTTTTGATGATGCTCTAGACACTCTTAAGAAAGAAAAGATAAAAAAAACAAAGCTCAGTGATTTAGCGGGCGCATGGAATATGTCTGATAAAGAATGGAACAAAATCCAAGAAAATCTTAAAATAGGATGGAAAAAATGGAAAATTCCATCAGTGTAGACACGGACATTTTAGCAGATATATTGAGAAATAAACCCTATGCAGTAGAATGGGCGAAAAAACACGATGAAGATGACGTTTGCATGACAATTATCTCTCTTTTTGAGCTTTACTTAGGAGCATATGCTTCTCATAATCCCTCTAAAAGCAAAGAAAAGGTAGATAATTTACTGGAAACTACGCGCCTTCTTTATTTATCCAAACACAGTGCAGAAGAAGCAGGAAAACAATTGGCGCGGCTTTCAAAAGAAGGAAGAACAATAGAGTTTAGAGATGCACTCATAGGAGCAATAGCGCTTACAGAAAAAATGCCTCTAAAAACGAATAATAAAAGCCATTTTCAAAGAATCAAAGGTCTTTCCTTAAGTGACTAATCGTTATGCGGCAAGCCTTTCATAATACCACAGCGCAACAGCAGCACGAATATCATGCCAATGACAATCAAGCGTGTCATAGGGAATGCCTGCTTTATTACAAAAATCACGATCATCAAATTGCTTCATTAAGAAACCTCTTTCTTCGAGCTTGTAAAAGAGTTCAGGCACCCACCCTTCGCGTTTCCTCAGATTCTGCACTGCATTTGACCAGAGATTCATTTGCTCTTCGATGCAAAACCTCTTTACACGTGACACTTCTTGCGCAATCTCGCTTAAAGAAGGTTCTAACAATAAGTCCATACATAGTCCATAAGAAATAAATTAATAAAGATTATGATGATTGAAACACTGGTTTCAAGACAGCGTCGCGCTTATAATCTTAACATCTTGCATTGGCTTGTCATTTCTGTCTTTTTGCACTTTGCTAATCTTGTCAACGATCTCCATTCCTTTTACTACCTTTCCAAATACAGGGTGCTTGCCATCAAGGAAATTATTGTCCACTGTATTGATGAAGAACTGACTGCCACCAGTATTTGGCCCGGCATTCGCCATGGAAATAGTCCCTCTATTGTTCTTATTATTTGGTCCAAATTCATCACGTATTGTATACCCTGGGCCTCCTCTTCCAGAGCCAGTAGGATCTCCTCCCTGTATCATGAATCCTTCAATAACTCTATGGAATATCGTTTGATCATAGAATTTCTCTCCCACCAATTTCTTGAAATTTCCAGCTGTAATAGGCATATTCTTGTCTAATTCAATGACAATGTCTCCCATATTTGTCTTAAGAGTTGCAGTGTTTCCCGATGATGTATTCTGTTGTGCCATGTACCATACTCCCAATATTATCACTGCTAATGCTATTATAAACATTCCTAGGGTGTTTTTTTTGACTTGCATATACAATCCCCCCACCGAGAGTCGAACTTGGGTATTCCGGGTTCTGCCATGTCCTAGCGGACACGTTCTGATCGCGCTTCATTCTTTTTCCCGAAGGAAAGTCTGCGCTAGTCGAGGCTTTCTAAGCTTTATTGACTACAGCCGGACGCTCTACCGTTGAGCTATAGGGGGCTGAATAAAAAGCGAGAGGAAGATATTTAAACATTACTTTTGCCTTCACTCCATGACAAATCTTGCAGTTATCGGTGCAGGAGGTACTATGGGGAGCTATTTAGTTAGAGAACTCTCTCCTCATTGCGAGAATATTTTCGGATATGACAAAGACAGAGTTAAAATGGAAGAAGCTCTCCAAGGAATACAATCATTTAGGCCAGCAGATAGCCTGAGGGATGCTGTAAAAGATGCCGAAAAAGTTATTTTTTGCGTCCCTACAGAATCTGTAGAAGAAACAATGACGCAGACACTTCCATACTGTAAGAAGGGCGCGATTATATCTGGAGAGACAAGCAGAAAGGCGCCAGAAGCCAGAGCATTTGATAAATATATTGGAAGCTCTCCAGAATCCCAACTAGAGATGGTAACGTTGCATACTCTTTGCAATCCCAGTATAACTCCTAACGTAAGGAATGAAATATTGGGCGTTATTCGACATCACGCATCAGATGCGACTTATGACTCTGCTTTAGCATTTTACAGTGTACTCTCCGACTCAGTTGAACAATTTAGTTCTATCGAAGAACATGACATAACTACAGGTTTCACTCAGATTAACGCATCCAGATGCCTTCTATCGATCGGCAGCGGTTTTGCTCGGGCTGGATGCTTTCCTTGGTTAAATCAACATTATCAATGTCCTTTTGACGCGGCAAAGTTCTCTCTTGCCATGCGAATTGCCAGCGGTAAGGGTCATGTCTACAAAGGTATTCAATTTGGAAGCCCACAAGGAAAAGAGATAGTAAGAAAGTCTATAGATGTAGAACACCAACTTTTCAATAGTATAATTTCAGAGAATAAGGATAAATATCAAAAAAGGTGTAGATTGGCGAGGGAATATGTTTTTGGTAATGAAAATAGAAATCCAATTATGTCTGAAGAAGACTTAGTTAAAATCTTCGGCCCAGTTGGGATTTCAAGGGAAAATAGCGACTTATCTTTGATGCAATGGCTTGTGTCCTATGCGGAATTGAAGAGAAAACCGGGGCCTGATCTAAAGGCAGCCACACCTCTCTATAGGGGATTGTTATGTCTTGTAGACCATATGTGCATGACTGACAGGTTTGAGGCAGCATTGGATGCCCCTTTCCGTTATGCAGATCTGCGCGCAGATGATCTTGTATTTGACAGGGAAATTACAGGATGGTCTGATGCATTGTTATATGAAAACGAGACATCCTTTGACGCAAGGCATAAATTGATGTGCCAGAATATAGACGAAAAATTAGGCAATGGAGCTTTCAAGGAGTGGATTGATAAAAGTAAGCCATTCGTGGCATCATGCAGAAATCACTTGGATGCTGTCAGAAAGTACTACTTCTGACTATTCAATACTTGTGGTCGTCTCATTCACAAAAAATGTCCTGTTAGAAGATACTTCTTGGGCTTTGCCATCTCTCTCAAATATTGCCGCTGCAGATGGCAATTCAAATCTTCCAACAACTTTTATCTTGGAATAAACTATATAAGAAAAGACTCTCTCCTCGCCTGCATTGAGTCTGTCAACTTTCCATATCAATCTTCTTGTGGCAGGATCAATCTTATCAGGCTTAATTCCAAATTGATCATACAGCACAGTCATTCCAGGAAGTCTGTCAATAATTTGGATGTTTTCGACATATTTATTAGCTTTTAGATGAAGCCTTACTTTAAGAGCAAATTCTCCGCCTTTTGTCTTGACGAATGACACTCGTTTATGTAATGTGACATTTGTCCTCATTACCATTGTTACAAATACTGCTATTGCGATTATTAGCACAAGAAATACTAAAGGTAAAGTATAATTGGTAGTTGCCGTGACGGTCAGAGATGAAGATGGTTCAAGTCTCTTTTCCCAAGAATAAGTCACAAAGAATCCAGATCTCTCAGATGTTTGAGGCTCAAAGGAAAATATTGTGAAAAGTCTTGAAAGTACATCTTTAGTCATTTCTATCCTTACATTTTCTGGAACATTTCCCTCATTTGTCTGGCTTATGGCAGTTTTTCTAATTACAAAACCTTCAGTTGACTTTATTTCAGAGATATCCTTTTTTTCGACATAATTAAGAACACCTTCCCAGTGTTGCTTGACTCCCTGAAATTCCGCATCAGCATTAAGGACATATGCACCAGCAGACAATGACTTAACAGTCTCTTGGTCAAAAGGTATCCTAACTTTGACAACTTCATAAGGTTTCAGTGAAATCTTCTGCACAGAGTCGAAAAGTGGCGAGCTTAACTTTAAGGATAATCCTTCAATGAAAGTATTCTCTTTGTTTCTTACAAGCACTACAGCAGCTTTGTCTGCAGGACTGAGTCTCTCAGAACTTATGTCTAAAACATCTTTTAGCTGAACAATCTTGACCCTCAATGTGTCTGAGAATATTCCAGATTTTTCTCCTTTTATCTGATATTCAAAATTGAGAAACCCTATGTTTTTCCTTAAAGATGAAGGAAGATATGCTCTAACTTCAAGCGTTGAGTTCCCAGAAGGTATCTCAAATGAACGGTCGGGCAACATTTTAACACCTATGAGGGTATATATTTCTGCAATTTCAGACGCTCCTGGGTTGTTTATTGTAAACTCAAAGACTGCAGGATTTTCAAGCTCGGCTATAAGAACTGAACCCTTGTCTTCCTCATTCACGCTTATCGCAGCTACCACTTGCAAAAGTAGAATGCTGAAGCCTAACGCTAAAATCACTGAACTCTTTTTCATACAGTAAAAAACACCGACCGATATATAAATATTTGCGTGATGAATTACATTTCAATGTCGAAGAGGCAATATAAGTTGATATGTAGAATATCCTAGCGTTTTCCAGTCAGTTCAAGGAATGACTTCAATGTCTCCTTGTACTCTTGCACATCAGATATAATCCTTCCTTGCATATCTTCAAGTCTTTTAGGTATAATATATTTATTGTATATATCCCTCAAAAACCTGTTGAAAGGGGATGTTTCCCACTTACTATCAGGATCTTTGAACAAGGCCGCCTTTATCTCAAAGGATATCTTGCCCTTGTTCATCTTTTTCTTCTTTCCGTCTATCTCCACTTCTACATCAATTAGATTCTCAATCTCCATTTCTACCTTCCAGGATACCTTGAAATAGTCAGATACTTTCTTGACTACAGTCCACTCTATAGAGATATTTCTTTCATTTCCAGATAGCTTTTCAGCATATTTGCCCTCAGAAACTCCATAATTTTCATCTTTGAGCCAATTATGAGCGTAACTGTAGAATTCCGAGAAATTAAACACTCCAGAGTGAGTTAATTTTTCTTTTATTACCTCTTCTTTCTCAGCCATCTCCTTCAAAGGAAAAAGTTCTATTTAAAAGTTCCTACCTGAACTTTTAAGCTAAGAAAAGCTATGCTTTTCTGGTCTCCAAAAATCCAAAGGATTTTTTCGAGCCAAAAAAACCGCTATGTTTTTGATGAATTAACCTTTATGCTTCTCTCTGGAGAGTAACTTCCAGACGATTATTATCTACTCTTATCTCAGAGACTGGATCAAAAGATTCAACATAAAACTCAAAGGTGTCTGAACCTCTAGGAACTCCAAGATTTCTTACAGTCAATATTTTTGTTGTCTCTAGAATTAAAGGAAATTCAGTCAGACTAAAACTCCTTAAAAACTTACCCTCATTATAAACGGAAATATTGGCAGACTTTGTAGTCTTAAGCCCTCTATTACTTACATTAGCTTGGAATGAAAGCATGTTTCCAACTCTGCTCACACTAACACTATCGATCACAAGATCAGGCGCAGAAGGTATGGAGTATAGGCGGTTTATCTCTTGCAGGATAGATCCATCAATTTCCTGATCGCATGAACTCACAGGAAGGATCCAGAGAATAAGAGACATCCTTCTCTGGAAACCTTATATTTGGATAAAATTGCTCTACTCCAAAAACTTGAGAATCTTGACCATGAATCTTATTCTGATTTATCGTTCCTAGCCCTTCATATGGAGTATTATCTGAAGTTATGATGAAAATTATGAAAGCACCCAGTCCAACAACAATAAAGAATAAAATCAATATCGCAAAATCTAGAAACTTCATATATAAGATTGGATGAAGTAATTTATAAAGGTGCTTAGTCTTTTCTTATTATGCCTGATAAAGAGCCTTTTATATTCCTTGAACACACCGCAGATATCAAAGTCAGGATTACAGGCAGAACTCTTGACGAGATTTTTCAGAACACAGTACTGGCCTTGGCCAGCTACACAAATTCTGGTAACCCTATTAAAAGCAAGAAAGGTAAGGTTGTAGAAGTACAGGGCACAGATATGCTTTCTCTCATGTACAACTTTATAGATGAGCTTATCTATCTCATAGATGCAGAACATTTCATCCCCTCAAAAGCCCAAGTCCTGCTCCGAGGCAACAATCTCAAAGCAGAAATATTTGGTGACGACACTAAAAACTACAATCTTTCCCATATCAAGGCCGCTACTTACGCAGAAATGTCAATACAAAAGACTAAGAATGGATGGGAAGCATTCATCGTACTCGATGTTTAATTCACCACAGCACCATATCCATCATCATCGAAACATAAAACGACATCCCCTGCTCTACCTCCTTGCTTATTTCCAAATTTTGTAACTATTATTAAGTTACACGAATAAATAAACTTAAATACTGCCTTCATTTAAAAAAATCGTGACAAGTTCAATTATAAGCGACATCATTGAAAAAGTAGTTAATCCGCCTAAAAAAACGGCGTTCATCCTAGACTCCAGTTTCGTATTTGGACAATATAATGTTCAAATCTTAAATGAAATTAATGACGCGACTTTACATGTATTTAAAGTTAACAATCTCCTAAATGAGGCCCAAACAATAGTTGTACCATTAGAAGTAAGAGAAGAAATAGATGAAGGTATTGGCACGATTTCACATATTAATGGTTTTTATGAAGGAAGAGCCGATAATCTTCGGCAAAGACGTTCTGCAATTCATAAATATACTTCTGCATTAAAAGTATTTCAGGAAAAAAGTACGGGAAGAGATCCTCGTGCCTGTCAGGTAGGGCTTGTGAAAATTATAGATACGGATTCAAGGCAATATCAAGATGCATGGGAATCATATCACAATGAGGTTTTTCTGACACACAAGTATAAACAAAAGCCACCCAGTATAGCAGACATTTCGGTAAACACTTTGGCATATTTAATACAACGTCAAGGAATAGTTCCCTGTATTCTAACAAGAGATTATGATTTTATTAAAATTGCTGAAAAAACAAGGATTGAAACTAATAAAAAAATAATTTATCTAAAAAATGGAAAACTTATGCACATAACAGGGGCCAACTATGAGATATGTATCTATCACCCTATTGAAGGTGAAGTTTAACGAGCAACCAGCACCTTATTAAAACCCCTTCTCCTTCTTCTAAGTATGGCTTATCCAAAGAAAATATCTGAAAATATCTGGCAAATAGAGAAAGAAGGCAAGATGCATGTTCCTGGGAAGATCTTTGCATCAGAAAAACTGATGGAAAACATCAAGAAAGATGGAAAAACAATCGAGCAGGTAAAAAATGTCGCCTGCCTTAAGGGAATAGTCGGAGAATCAATCGCAATGCCAGACGCGCACCAAGGCTATGGTTTCCCAATTGGAGGGGTAGCTGCCTTTGATCTAGAAGAGGGTATAATCTCCCCTGGCGGAGTAGGATATGACATAAATTGCGGAGTCCGTATACTAGCGTCAAACATCCAAAAAGAAGAATTCCTCGCAAAAAGAAAAGAAATTCTTAATCAATTATCAAAAGACATTCCATCAGGTGTAGGAAAAGAAAGTGAATTCACATTAGAAGATAAAGAATTAAATCAAGTCTTGGAAAGAGGAGTAGAGTGGGCAGTTGAAAAAGGATATGCGACAAAAGAAGACATGCAAAGAATAGAAGACAATGGCTGTATTCAGGGCGCAGACGCATCAAAAGTCTCACCCAGAGCAAAAGCACGAGGAAGAAGCCAGCTCGGCTCTCTCGGTTCAGGAAACCATTTCTTAGAAATACAGGAAGTAGAGCAGATATTCAACAAAGAAATAGCAAAAGCTTTCGGCCTTAAAACAGGGCAGGTAGTAATAATGATTCACTCTGGATCCCGCGGACTCGGGCATCAAACAGCATCAGACTACATAATGAAAATGGAAAAGCAATACGGATTCAAAGATCTCCCTGATAGAGAATTAATCTGTGCTCCAATAAACTCTCCATTAGGCAAAGAATACAGAGCAGCAATGGCTGCGGCAGCAAACTTCGCTTTTGTAAACCGCCAGCTTATGACTTACCAATTAAGAAAAGTGTTCTCAAAATACTTTCCAAAATCTCAGCTTTCATTAATTTATGACATCGCGCACAATATAGCAAAATTCGAAGAACACACAATAAACGGTAAGAAGTGCGATGTCTGCGTCCACAGAAAGGGAGCAACGCGTTCATTTGGCCCAGGGAGAAAAGAAATACCTTCCATTTACAGGAACATCGGCTGTCCCATCTTTATTCCCGGAAGCATGGGCACATTCTCTTATGTTTTAGTCGGAACTAAAAAAGCAGAAGAGCTTTCTTTCGGCTCTACAGCCCACGGAGCAGGCAGAGTTCTCTCGCGCTCTTACGCAATAAAGAACTTTACTCCAGAAAATGTTGAAAAACAGCTTGCCTTAAGAAACGTGGCAATTAAAGCAGGAAGCAGAAAAGGCATTGTAGAAGAAGCTCCCGAAGCATACAAAGACATTGATGAAGTAGCCCGTGTCTCAGACGATCTCGGCATCGGTCAGCTCGTTGCCCGTTTGAAACCTATGGCGGTTCTGAAAGGATAAACAATCCATCTGAACAGGCAATCCTGCGGCTACTTGAGGCGTTGTATTGCCCTTTCCAAAAGCTGTCTATCCTCATGATGCGGAACAGAAAAAACATACTGCAGAGCACTTCTTCCTATACAACTCGGGAATACTTCAACGAGAACTTTTCTTTCATCAACACCAAACCTTCTTGCCAAACTTTCTTCATTTATAATCGTCGCTCCAATACTCGCAGTATGGGTTAATACATAATCCCTGCCACAAATTTTTCCTTTTTCAGTATGCGCAACAAAAAAGGGATTGTCCCAATTTCCAACTAACAAAACATCGTTTGTGTAAGTGTCACAAAGAACAATCTCAACACCGACATTATCCAGACGACTCGCAGCACTGCTTCTTTG
This sequence comes from Candidatus Pacearchaeota archaeon, assembly GCA_016866975.1. Taxonomy (GTDB): domain Archaea; phylum Nanobdellota; class Nanobdellia; order Pacearchaeales; family GW2011-AR1; genus VGKP01. The sequence continues at coordinate 23,878 of VGKP01000001.1, read as the reverse complement.
AAAAGAGCCTTCAGGTTTCGGCGCATCTGCAAGCCCATAATCGGTTGAAAAATTCACATGCTCCCCATAAGAGGTTACCTTATAATTAACGCGATCCCCTATTTTAAATCGTCCCATCACGCTCCCAGTAAGAACAACTGTTTTCTGTCTGGGGGTACGTACTTTATAGTTTCCGCGACTATCTGTTCCGAAGATTTCTCCCTCAGGCGCCATTCTGTGTACAACAATACTTCATTTAAAAGAATATCTATGATAAATTATCTAATTACTTCGCAGGCTCGCTGAACCTTCCCATAAACAAAATATTCCCTGTCTCCTTATTCTGTATAACAAAAACAAAAGGATGGTCTGCCCTGAATATTTTTTTCTCACTGGGAGCAGAAGCCATAGCTTCCATGCCCACAGCAGTTGCAGCAGCAGCTTCTGTGCCTTTTTCATCAACCTTCACATAGGCCTGATGAATTACCTGGCTGATATAAAGCTGCTCTGCCTGCGCTATTCCTGAAAAGTCAGCATTGTTTATTGAAAATGCAGTCGGCATGCCCAGCGCACTCAAAGTGTCCTTCATGAAATACTTTGTGTCAAACTCAAATTTAGGAATATAAATATTATCCAGGCTCTGCTCATTCATCGCAGCCTTATAATCATTAAGCTTCTCAGCCGTGAAATTAGCAGCCAAAGAATCCAAGCTCTCCTTAGGCAGCAATATCAGCATTGAAATCTTCCCATCCTTGTAAGGCAACTCAAGAATCTGCAAATTGTCCAGATAAGCATAATTAAATCTCGCTTTTTCAGGGCTCATATGCATCATCTGAACCTTAATACTATTGCCTCCGGCCAGCTTGAAGTCATCATCATATGTGCGAGACTTGTCAAATTCCCACTCCCATGTGCCCTTAAAGTATATTGCATTCGTCAAAACAGCCCGGGACATTGGATTAAGCACACCAGAAGGAATCAGCTCCTTAATCTTCCCATTTGTCTGCTCCTCAATAAATGAGTTGATTGTCTTCCTAGAATTTTCAGTGTCCTTCACAAAATCCAGTGGCGCAGCTTTTCCGCCATAATATTTCTCAACATTAGTTTTATAACTATCCAGAAAAGGATAATCCTGCTGCACCCAAAGCGCATTGCCTGTCCTCAGCTCGTAAGCCCCGCTTCCATTATTTATCCCATTATAAATAGAAGCAAAATTCGGCCTCAAAACCTCGCGCGAAGGAAAGTGAAAAACAGCATTAATTTCATCAGCAGTCTGCCCAACAGCGCCTTCATCAACCATCGCCAGCGCGGCAGAAACACTATAAGGCGAATAAAAAACATTTCCTTTTTCAGACTTATCTAATTCATTATACAAATCAAACGCAAACTTATTATTCGCATTCACAACTTTTTGAATCCCATCTGCAGTTGCATTGCTCTCATCTGCCTTAGGCGGTAATTTCGGCGCATACGGGAAAAGAAACTTCGCCCCTGCTGCAACTCCCGCAATCAGAAGCAGCACAATTATAACCACTACAACTCGCCTTTTCATATCCCATCAAATACCCTTCCCTATTTAAACCTTTTTTTAACTTCCAATGAATTTGAAGTTAAAGCATCACTCGCTTACACATAATCTTATAAAGCACAGCCCATGGCGCAGGCCGCGTTCTCTCCCGTTCTTACGCAATAAAGAACTTTACTCCAGAAAATGTTGAAAAACAGCTTGCCTTAAGAAACGTAGCAATAAAAGCAGGAAGCAGAAAAGGCATTGTAGAAGAAGCTCCCGAAGCATACAAAGACATTGATGAAGTAGCCCGTGTCTCAGACGATCTCGGCATCGGTCAGCTCGTTGCCCGTTTGAAGCCAATGGCGGTTCTGAAAGGATGACATTTAACATCGAAAGATTTAAATAATATTAAATAATATTATTTAACATGGTACTCAAAACATTTAATGTAGAGGAAGAAGTATATGAAAAATATGCTCAATTTTGTAAGGAAAATGGTATTAGCATGAGCAGTCAAGTCAATACATTCATCAAAGCCCAGATAGAAACAAAGCCGCAAGTAAGAGAGGAATATCTCAAAAAGCTTGATGCTATTCGTAAAGGCAAATTTATCAAGATAGGAACATATGAAGAGTTTAAGGAGAAGTATGGATAACGTTGCCGTATAACATCGAGATTTCAGACCATTTAGAAAGAATCATCTATAAATTATCGAAGAAAGATAAACTTCAGTTTGAGATAATAAGTAGAAAAATAAGAGAAATAAGTGAAAATCCACAGATAGGAAAACCTCTTACAGCAAACATGGTTGGGCAGCGGAGAGTTCATATTAGAAATTTCGTTTTGACCTATGAAATAGACGAAAATGAAAAAATAATACGCTTGCTGGATTACGATCATCATGACGCAGTTTATGGATAAGTGCCCCGATATATACGGGTAAATCTATAGATAGCTTTCTTTCTGTGATTTTTAATGGACATACAAATATTGGCACAAGAAACTGGAAGAGATATTCAGGAAGATACTGCAAACACGAAAGTAGCCAAAGCCACAAGCAGATTAGATGTGAAACCAACTATTTCAACAAGAGAATACCATATAATTGCTCCAAATCATAAAAGAGCAAATTTACTGGAAGACCTTCTTGAAAAAAACCTTCTCTCATTTGCAAGAAATAATGCTCTCATGTATAATCTTTCTGAAAGTGAAAGAATATCCGACTCTTCGAAATTGCTTCTTACAATGAGTTCTCCCTCGAAAGACTTCGATGTTCTTTATACAGAGATAGAAAGAAAGTCTAGATTAGAGGCAGCATTTTCTCCTAAAACGAGAATGAAAATGATTGTGCAGGGAATGCCTTTAGAATTTTCATATATGGAAAACTATCTTGGAGAAATTAATTGTGTAATAAGTGAAGCAAGAGAGGTCAAATATGCTATAGTTAGTTTCTGCACTGGCGAAATAGACTCCACAAAGCATGTGCAGCAATATCTGCACGATTTATCTGATAAAAGAGGAATAAATATAGAATCAGTTAGAACTATTGACACTGGAGGAGTAATTAGAGGATTATTAACTGGTAAAGTAATGCCTGTTCTTTCATTAATGAGATTCACTCAAAATAATGGATGGGGTATGGAAATTAAAAACATTGGTGTTCATTTTGAATATATGGAAGCAGAAAAATGAGCTTCCTTGAGAAAATAGTTGGGGCACTAAGCCCTCAGACATATGAGAAAATAAGAGCATATCTTGAGGATAAAAGAGATAATGAGGCAAGAGTGCAAAGAGCATACGAAATACTAAGGGAGAAAGGAGTTAAGACGCGCTATGAAGCCTGGTTGGGGGATGAAGACTGGAGAGGCAACCAGAGAGAATATTCAATCACACCTTATTTTGGAGAAGTTTTCTTTGATGAATGTAGTTCAAGGCTCTGTATAGTTCCTGTAAGATATTATCGCTCTGCAGGAGGAGATGAATGGCACGAATTATATCTGGTAGATTTAAGAGAAAAATCTGCAAAAACAATTGCAGAGAGTGGGCAGAGAGATATACACTATCAGGGACACTTAACCTATAAGCCATTTGCAATTAGAAAGAATAGTTCGGAAGAAAAAGTATCGGTGGCCTTTTCAACAAATCTGCGCCCCCATATTAGAGATATTTTCAGCCACGACTTTTGGTATTTCCTAAGAGTCAACCGACCAGTGTTTCACAAAGAGAAAACAATCGTAGAAGTAAAACTCCCTCTGAAAGGTTAATCTTCCATCCCTGATATATACGGGTAAATTTAAAAATCTAGATACATTCCTATTTCCGTATGTGGTCCCTTAAATTTACGGTTGAGAACAAAGATAGCGTATATACAGTGCTGACGAAAAAGTATAAGATAACTGATTTTCTCTATCCTGCAGACTTCTACAGGACTGGCAAAAGCACAGTGCATATTATGGGTATCCATCTTCTCCAAGGTGAGGAAAAAGAGCAGGAAGCGTTTGCATCAGCTCTCAAGAAACACAAAAAAACAGAACAATTCGAAAGTCACGGGCATATGCTCATAGTCCTGATGAAAGAAGAAGAGCTCTTCTACGACCTTATTTACGATCCTTCACTTTACCATCCTGCACCTGCAATAATCCAGAACGGGAAGGAAACTTGGCACATCGCCTCTTGGGATCGTAAGAAGCTAGAGAAACTTATGCAAGCCATAGAACAAACAAAAGATAAATTCAGTCATTTCGAGCTCCTAAGCCTTCAAAAAACTGATCTCAGAGAACTCTATTTCCCTCGCATCCTTCCCGAACTTCCTGAACAGCAAAAGAAAGCATTTCAGCTTGCGCTCCAACACGGCTATTATACTTGGCCCAGAAAAGCAGACCTGGGTAAATTATCAAAACATCTTGGAGTATCAATATCAACATTCCAAGAGCATCTTAGAAAGGCCGAAGCAAAACTTCTTCCGTTTTTTGCAGAAAATCTAAAAAAATATTAATGCGCGTTAGTTAATCCGTTCTGGCGATATTCTCTTGCCCTATTCATAAGAACATCCCAAGTGAAATCCTTCTCAAGACGCTTAATTACACTAGGAGAAATTAAACTTATAGGGTCCCTTCCAGAATCTCTTATTCTCTGGTTAATATCTCTCCAAGTATCTACATAAATCTCACGGGCTTCTGATGTCTCTCCTCGAGCAATCATCTCAGGGATTGTGTTCGTCAGACTATACCATCCATCAATTTCTTTTCGATCAATCCTGTATATCATTCCCGTAAGAGTTCCAATTGCTCCTACAGCTGCGATTCCAAGCAATATTTTATGCCCATTTTTCATGATAATTCTATGAAATTAGACTATATAAATCTTTCTTGTTGTTACTAATTAAAGGTAACATATCGAAAGATTTAAAAGTCATCTTGTGACTGTCTTTTTATGAATATCAAAAGGATAGCAAAGATTATGGAGAATATATTGAGACAAAGAGAGTTAGAAACCTTGATAGAATTTGGACAGCACTATAACATAGCTGCTGCATTGTTATATGGAAGCAGGGTAAAGAAGACTGAAAGGCCTGACAGTGACCTGGATTTTCAGTTGGTAGGTCGCGAGGATAGGATAACTGATGTAGAAAATTTTAAATACTGTTTAAAGAATAAACTGTACTGCGAGGGTGAAAGGAGTCTTAAATTGGATTGTTTTGAGGTAAGGTTGCTATCCGCTACTGATTTCAAGCAGACTCTTTTTTCACAAGAGGGAGTCATGAAAGGCCATTACATAATTGTTACACCATTTAAAGACATAAAGAAATATATAGAGACTCGAGCAGGAATAAAATGAATATTGAAAAAATAATAAAAGAAAGCTTGGCAGGAATACTACTCTTAGGATCAGTAATTTCTCTAAATGCTGAAACCATAGAACAGCAATTGATGAGGCACGAGGGTTTCAGATCTCACGCATATCACGATAGGAAAGGAAATTATGCAATAGGTTACGGTACCAGCCTTGGCAAGCCTGGCGCAAGGCAGCACGTTGAGGAAGTAAGGGCCTTCGGCCTGGACCATCAGAAATTGATGCTCAAACAGCAGTCGATAAGTCATGAACAAGCTCTCAAATTGATGTATCAAGATATATCTAAAATAAATTCAAAAGCAATATCTGCCATATCCAATTATCACCAACAGCCAAAGGAAGTAAAAGAAGTCATTGTAAACATGATATATTGTCATGGTTTTTCAGGATTCATGAAATATGAGACATTCAGAAAAAATATAGAGCTAGAGGATTATATATCTGCTGCACAAGCGCTCAGAAATTCTGAATTTTATAGGAATAAGCTTACTCGTAATCGCGCAGAGGAACTAAGACAAAAATTGCTAAGTGTTAAAAAGACAAGATAGTTATTTGTAGATATACTTCGAGATATCTTTCTTCACTTTTTCCCTGTTCTTCTTGTGCTCCTTCAGGAAAGAATTTATCTTATCGATTGCAATAGCCTTTAACTCTCCAGAAAGCAATTTACCTGCCCTATAATTCTTCTCTATTTGGGCGAGTTTCTTGTCATCGGGTTCAAAAATGTATCTTAAATATTGAAAAGATACATCGATATCAGGGTTTCCTCCATGCTTGCGATGTTCTTCCAATGTATCTCTTCCTCCTGAAAAAGCATACTTGTTTATTTTATTCTTTACTGTTTCTGGGGAGTCTGTAAGATATATTGCAGTCCCTTCATTAGATGAAGACATCTTGCCATCAGAACCTGTCAATGGAGGCAAGAAAGAACACTGAATTGACGCAGGCTTGTAATGCCCTAATTTAGGCAATATATCCCGAGTAAGGCGAAAATGAGGATCTTGGTCGATAGCATGAGGTATAAGGCAAGGTATTTCTTTCCCAGAAAGTACTGATGGCAGAAAAGCAGGCACTGCCTGCATAGATGTGTAGAATAACGAGCCCACATTTGTCTGTTCATTAAACCCAAAAGAAGACCTTACCATAGAATAAGTGAGTTTCTTTGCGACTTTGCATGCCTCTGGATACATAATACCTGAATTTTTAGTATCTATAAGTATATGCGTCTTCTTCGTGTCGAATCCCAAGGCAATTATATCCAGCAAATTATCCTCTAAAAACTCCTGCGCATCTTCAAAAGACAAATCTTGCTTAAACAAAAATTTCTCTTCATCAGGTATTTGTAACCATAGTTCAACATCAAATGACTCCTGTATCCACTTTGTGAAGAGCATAGGTAATGCATGCCCTATATGCATCGGCCCTGATGGTGCTCGTCCAGTATAAAGAAAGAATTTGTTCCCTTTTTCGAACTCGTCCAGTATCCAGCCCATATCTCTATGCGCAAAGAATATCTTTCTTCTAAGCATCGGATGAAGGGACTTTGCATGTTTCTCTATTCTCTTGGTCATATCGGCCGTTATTTTCTCAACTCCAAACTGTTTTATCAGTCTATCATAATCTACGACTCCTTTCACCTCATAAGGACTAACACTGAACTCTTTAGCCATTATTGTTCTAAGGAAATCAACTTTATAAAGATTAGTCACAGAAAAATCAGGAGTTGAAATATCAAGGCGATATACATAATATATAAAAAGGCAGGTATTTCATTAGAAAGATAGGTATAGATATACGATTTAACTGGGCATTACAAATAACTCCACCGAAAGATCTCAAAGAAAGAGAAACATATTCTTTTGAAAAACCTGGAAACAGAATATTTCCTCTAGAAACGCCTATTGACTTAATCACTATGGATCGAGAAGCTATAGCAAAAATCGAAGTGACTGAATTTACAAACAGGCCAGGCACTACAACTGGAACGTATCAAGTCATCAAGAAATATAGTGGAAGTGAAAGAAAAGCCTCAACAAGATATTGGAAAGAAAATATCTAGACCTGCTAAAATTAAAAACATTTATATACGAAAAACACCTTGACTCCACATGATAAAGAGAGGATTGATTCTGGTTGCAATATTGTTTGCGATGCCTTACGTCTCAGCTGAGGTCTTTGTAGGACAAGTAGACCCATTATTCAACCTAGGAGACCAGATTTCTACAAATATTACTCTTTTCTCAAGCAATTCCAGGACAAACTTCCTATCTATTAGCCTTGTATGTAAGGAAAATAAGGTAGAGCTTTACAAGAGTCCATTAACTATAAAAGAAAATGAGCAGAAAAAAGTGCCATTCTCAACTTATCTGGATATTAATTTGATTGGAGACATCATAGGTTCTTGCCATATTTTAGCAGAACATGGGTCAGAAAGAGGAGAAAGCAGACCTTTCGATATTTCAAAGTCGCTTATATCATCTATCAAACTTGAAAAGGCAATCTACTTCCCAGGAGAAAGTATTAAATTATCTGGATCAGTAACAAAAAATAATGGGGCCCTTGTTAAGGGCTTCGTGGATATTTCTCTTCAAGGATTGCCGGCAAGCCTGTCAACACCAATATCAAAGGGAGCTTTCAATGTAAGCCTGATAATTCCTCATAACACTCCTTCGAGAAATTATATTGTCCGTGCAAGAGCATATGACAAAGATGATTCAGGCAATACTATGAATATAGGTATCAGTGAAGGAGTTATCAAGGTATCTCAGGTACCAAAAGAATTGGATCTCGCTCTAAATTCACCTAATCTGCAGCCCGGAAGCGATCTTGTCTACATGGTCATCTTAAAGGATCAAGCAGATGAAGACATTAATGACGATGCAAAAATAGTCATAACAGACCCAAATGGAAAGTTAATTGATAAAAAGTTGATAAAGGCTGGAGAGACTCAGATTTACTCATTCCCTCAAAACTCTACACCTGGTCTCTGGAGGATGGAGGCTAAAAGTGGAGATCTAAAAGGCGAAAGATCTTGGAGTATAGATGAGATAGAGAGCGCGTCATATGATCTTGTCAATGATACAATAATTATAATTAATACAGGAAACGTGCCTTTCAAAAAGTCAGTAGAGGTATCAATAAATGGAGTAAACGAGATTAGAGAGGTCGAACTCGCCCTTGGAGAGAAAAAATCTTTCAAACTTCTTGCTCCTGAAGGAACATACTCGATAGCCGTATCTGATGGTGAAGATAAGGTTCAACTAGGAAATATCTTTCTCACAGGCAATTCTATTGATATCAAAGATCTAGATTCTCTGTCTAAAGGCAAGGGATGGAACATATTTTACTTCATCTTATTATTTGGCTTGATATTCTTGACAGTTGTAGCTTACAAAGTAGCTATTAAAAGAAAATACACTGGTAGAATGCCTTTAATGGCCTCTAGATGGAATGAACCTCGCCTAAAGCCTGTGCAGCAATTCTCTTCTATGCCTATCCAAGCAACTAATACTATCAAGAAAAGCATGGGATACTCAGCTGCTACAGGAAAGAAAGAAGAATGCGCAGTGGTCGCCCTCACAGTCCAAAACATCCATGAGCTTGTTGAGGATGATCAAGCTACAGACTTTTTGAACAAGATAACTAATAGAGCCACATCGTCAAAGGCTGCTGTGAGAGAAGATAGAAACACTCATCTGATGATTTTCTCACCTCAAAAAACCCAGAATCCAAATCCCTCAATATTAGCCGTAAAGCTAAGTAAAGACATTGAGAGATGGATAAATGAGTACAACCAAAAGCACGCTTTGAAGATAAAATTTGGCATAGGAATACATCTCGGGGAGATGATAGTAGAATCTATGAACAAAGCTTCTGCATTCCACGCGATTGGCAATACGGTTATAACTGCAAAAAAAGCGGCAGAAAGAGCAAATCAACAGCTACTTTTGACGGGCCCTGTTCACAGAAAAGTAAGCGGAGTTGTAAAAGCAGAGAAGATTCATGCAGAAAGTCTATGGAAAGTGATGGATATAGTTGAAAGAGAAGATTATTCTGAGTTTATAGATAAATTCATGAAAAGACAGGAAAGATAATTACCTTATTTTCATGTCCCTGAATTTGTAAGGATATTTTATTTTCACGGAAGATATTCGTATCTAAATGAAATAGGCATCATCATTCAAGCAATCATATAGAAGTATGGACTGCCTCATAAACTTCCATTTCAGTCAAAATAACAATAGGAATTCAAGACTAAAAGATATTCTAAATTTAAATCTTTATCACCTCATCTCCATCAAGATAATATCCGTTATGCCCAATTTCTCCTCTTAAATAGCCTTTTATCGTCTTATGGAAGTGTACTGGCTCATCTTTGGAGGCCTTCAATAGATGCGCTTTAAGACATCTGGGACAGCACTCCTTGCCATGTATAAGGTTCCTCTCATTGAAAGATGATAATTCCTCAAGAAAATTATAAGTCGCTTGCGCTTCTATAAGCATCTTGAAAAATGTTTCCATACCTCCTTCTCTGGAAATCGATGCAAGAATTGAAAATGTTTGTGTTTTTGTCATGTTGTATAATGCAAGTATCAGGGATTGAAAGCTGATTTACTTGCGGAGAGAAATAAAGACGCAATCACAAGTAGTATTGAGAGACAACTTCCACGAAGCACTCATCCTCTTGTTTATATGCATAATATACTCAAGGGACTGGAGTTTATATATCTTATGGAACAATTGTAATGAATCACTAATGTCGACAAGTTTAAATCGAGACTATTCTTCTAAAGGCTATGTTAAACAAAAGAGTCATCATTCAATCCCTTCTTGCCCTTGCATCCTTTGCACTATCATATTTTGTGCATTGGCTTTTCCTAATCCTCGTCGCTTATTTCATTTGGTCAAATCAGAAAGAACTGATGAGAAAGAAATGAAAAGTAGAAATTTATTTATACCTTTACCTTTGTGATCGAAGAAGAGGAAGATTAAAGCGTAAAGATGCTTGATTTATACTTTCCAATTGAGTAAGACCTGTATATGTTATAAATCTAGAGTAATGCAAAGCTGCAAAGACGCATTCAAGTGAGACATTCTGATTAGCAGCCATTGCCATACAAAGAGAGTAATTGAATTGTGTACGCATTCTGACCTCTCCTTCTAAAGACGAGACAAATCTTTTGCCAGGGTATCGGGGTTGAAAATTTACTCTATCTCTAATTGCATCTAGTACAGTATTAATTGGTTCTTTTTCTACCCCATAAATGACGATAGAACTTTCAACAGGGCGGTAAGTAGTTACAGCAGTAATATCAAGGGCACCTTTTTCTGCAAACATAGGAAGAAAAGTTCTCCTTATATTAGATTGTTCTATTGCGTCAGCAAATTCTAATGACAGACCGTTACATGCCTGCGACCACTCTTTTAAAGGAAGGTCACACTTTCCGAGCATGGCTACAACATAAGTTGAGCCATACTTCCATTGAACATATTCGTCAAAGATATTTTTTTGAAGTTGAACTTTTTGCATAGAGCCTAAATTTCTTGGTAGTTTATAAAAATATATATTATTAGACTAATTATTGATTCTCAGCCAATCCTTTTCTTTCTCTAATCTTTCTTATTACGTTTAACTGAAGTTCACCTGGCATCTTCTGGAATTCTTGGTCCATCAAGCTTGATACGCCGCGTCCTTCAGTAGAGCTACGCAAGTCATTACTCCATCCTATCATCTCCGAAACAGGAATCTTTGCCTTAATGAAAGTATCAATTCCTTCTTGCTGGACATCAATAAGCATTCCTCTCTTGCTCCCAACAAGTGTGGTAACTGCTCCCATAAAATCTACAGGGGCTTCGATAAGATGCGTCTGAATAGGTTCAAGCAATACTGCCCCACCTTTCTTCATGCATTCAAACATTCCTAATCTCATAGCTGGATAGATTTGTGCAGGACCTCGATGCATATGATCTACGTGAATCTTGGCATCATGTAATATAAATTTGGTCTTCATCAAAGGCTCCTTTGCCATTGGTCCGCCATCAACAACAAGTTTCCATCCATCTATAAGTGATTCAATAATCTCAGGTAAAGTGACTATTCCTCTTGTTCTTTCTTCAAATACATTTCCCTTATATATTTCCTGATACTGCCTTGCTTCTTCATTGGAGACGCCCAAAGTTTGTAATTTCTTCCACACATCTTCAGCCTTCTTCTTAAGCCTTCCCTCAGGAATATCTCCTTTTTCTATAGCTGCATAAATCTCATCTTCCAATGGCTCCATGCTTATTGTGAAAATATTATGGCCATTGGGGGTTCTTACTTCTATCTCTCCGCTATTCTTCCCTATACTTTCCCTATAAACCACTATCGGGGCACCCATCTTAACATCAAGACCTTTCTCATTCTTTATTCTGCCTTCAATTATCTCAAGATGCAATTCACCCATTCCAGACATAAGGTTCTCTCCAGTCTCTTCATTGATCTCTATCTTTATGCTAGGGTCTTCCTTACCAACTCTCCTCAATACTTCAATCAACTTAGGAAGATCTGCCGATTTGACAACTTCAATCGACTTTGTGATAACAGGCTGGAATATGTGCTTTATCTCTTCAAATGGAGTCTGTTCGTTTACAGTGATTGTATCTCCTACATCAACGTTTAGTCCAGAAATTGCAAGAACATTTCCTGCAGGCACTTCTTCGAGCTGTTCAGGTTTTATTCCGTTATATACAAGTACTTGCTGTATCCTATATTTCTTCTTAGCGTTATTTGCATAGACTTCCATACCATTTCGGATAGTCCCAGAATAAAGCCTTCCTGCAGCAATCTCCTTTCCTGATTTCTTATCTATGACTATATTAGTTATGACAAATGCTACTTCTCCATCTCTGCTGCAAGCTACAAGATCCTGTCCAAATTTACTTGAAGGGTCTCCTCTCCAAATCTTTGGAATACGATATTTCTGGGCATCTACAGGGTTTGGAAGATGTTTTACAGCCATATCGAGAACTACTTCATGTAATGGAGCCTTTTCCCAGACCCATTTCTTTCTTTCCTCTCCTTCAAGCTCATAGATCTTATAGATATCCTTGAATGAGACTCCTCTTTTCTTCATAAAAGGAATAGATACTGCCCAATTTTCCCTTGCCGATCCAAATGCGACGCTTCCATCAGTGACGCTTACTTTCCATTTCTCTTTGTATTCGTCTTCTGCAATCTGCATTATCAAATTGTTAAAAGCAGCTATAAGCTTCATAAAACGCTCTTGCATCTGCTCTGGCGTAAGCTTAAGTTCCTTTATTAGCCTGTCAACTTTATTGATAAATAACACAGGTTTGACTCTCTCCCTTAATGCCTGTTTTAATACTGTCTCCGTCTGAGGCATTATACCTTCTACGGCACAAATCAACACGAACGTGCCATCAATAGCGCGCATAGCCCTAGTTACGTTTCCTCCAAAATCAACGTGGCCTGGAGTATCAATAAGATTAATTAGATATTCGTTTCCCGCATATTCATGAGCCATACTGACATTTGCCGCATCGACAGTCATCAATCTTTCCTGTTCATCAGCATGCTGCCAGGTTGTCATGCCCTCTTCAAGGCTTCCAGCATTCTTTGCAGCCATCATACCTGCTGCAGCTAATAAATTGTCAGTAAATGCTGTTTTCCCATGGTGGATGTGTGCGCTAGTGGCGACGTTTCTGATTGTCTCTTGCTTGCTTGTCAATCTCTGTATTTTCTGCAAACTTGTTTCTTTTTCTGCCATAAAACCAAAGTACAAAAACAGCTTTTTAAAACTTCCGTATGAAAATAAGGCATGTTCTCATAAATAAGAAGTAACTATGAAACTTTTAGTCAATTCAAAACTAAGTTTTTCTTAAAAAATCAAGTATTTCTTTCATATTATTTTTATCACTAGCAGGAATTCTTTTTGATTGGGCCAGGCGTACGGCAACATCATTGGCTGAAAAAGAAAAAAAGAAGGCATCATTTTTTTCTACCCGTGAGCGCACTACTCCATAAATTTCCTCCGCAGGAGCACAAGTACCTACATTAGGAAGACCTAAATTAATATCCATAAAATAGACTCTATGTGTGTTTGTTTCAGCTAGTTTACGCATTTCGCTAAAATTTCCAGTAGTCTCAACTTCATATCCTTTGTCTCGAAAATGTTTAGCAAAATATTCACGGAGATGTACATCATGCATACCAATTAGTGCTCGATTCATAAAATTCCACACCATAAGGGCATTATTAAATCTTTCTAAAACAATTTGGAAAAGTCATCTTTGAACTTAATTAAAAATCATACGATTCTTGAAACTTCTTTAAGAAACTTCTCAGGATCGTTGCTATGCGCCACAGCAGAAGAGACCAAGACTCCCATACATCCCAAAGCAAGTGCTTCTTTCACATCCTCTGCATTGCTTATCCCTGCTCCACAAAGAGGTATAACCTCACTTCCTTTAACCAAATCGACAAATTCCTTAAGAGCATGCGCCTTATGAGATGTAATGGATTTCCCTGTAGAAATAAGAGCAGGATCCTCAAATGCAAGAGCATGGGGCTTAAGAGCAACAAATTTCTTTGCCTGTGCAAGCGTAGAAGCGCATAATATAACTTTCAATCCAGCATCATGGCACCTATCAAGTGCTTTTTTTATCTCAGTTATCTTTAGAGGATGTTCTGAATGATTAAGTAATGTACCTTTAGCGCCAGATGCAGCAACAATCTCGGGAATGACAAATCCAGTTGCTCTTCCCTCTTCTTGCGCATCAATATGCTGTGCATATACAGGCAAGGTAGTATTCTTCACTATATCTACCAAATCAATCAAAGAGACAGCCACAACTGACTTATTTAGGTAAATGTCAATCTTCCTTACTAAATCGATAGCTTTCGCCCCAAATACATAATTCTTGAAATTTATTACAATCATCTCTTTGCCTCAAAAACTTCAAGAAAGCGTAACTTATAAATATTCCTCACCTTGAGTTCCAGTCTGTAATCTTCCAAAGATATAGGATTGAACTAAAATCGCCTCATTAAGGCTTATTCCCATTCTTCCACATAAAGTCAAAGTATGATTTATATGCTTTCGCGGCGGCTGCATTCTCTATAATAATCGCTTCAGGCTCGTCAGTCCATATAATTATCGCAATTTTATCTCCATAGATATTCGTTACCGCAGGACTTTCTGCAATGTTAGAGATATATTTGTGATCAGATGATTTGACATCCAATTCTCGTTGCCCCTTGCGTAAAATTATTTGAGTCTTCATACCTTTCTCCTTCTTCATCCTGCTGAATTGATAAGCAAACTCAGGCATTCGTGCAGAAAACTGACCTTCACTTCCAAAGACATAATTATCTTTTCCCGTCCGAATCATATCAAGAAACACTGATTTCACCCCTTTCACTCCCTTAAACAACCTAACTTGCCCCTCAATCTTCTTGCGTTTATGTCTTTCCTGCAATTCTGGCAGGACAGCCATGACATCATCTTGTTGCTCTTTCAAGTATTCCAAAATGCGTTGTGGCCCAGTAGCTTGAAACCATTTCACTTTCCCAATTAAGACATAACTCGCAAGGCCTTTATCAAGAAGCATCTGAATTGCATTATAGGCACTACTGCGATCCATATGCGCAAGCTTCGCAATCCTTCCTGCTTTCATGCTTCCTTGATCATTAAGAGTCAAATACACTTTAATCTCGTTCTGCGATAATCCAATCTTCTCAAGGGTTTTCTCTATTGAATTCATTCTCTCCACTCTTTTTCAAATTGAACAATAAAATTCCTAATAAATTCCAAGCGCGGCTTAATAATATCCCATCCTTTTTTGGTATGAAATTTTTTTCTTGTAGCAAATAGTAAGCTTCTCATATATTCCAAGATACTATCACTATCAGTATCTTCAAAATAAGTCAGTTTTCTCGATTTATTGGAATGAAGAAGCATTCCTCGAGCAGAAAGATCAGCAAATGTGCGTGCAATGCCCACTGCTCCAAATATCTCAATTCTATCAGCATCTTGTAATATTTTAGCTTCAATAGTCTCTGCTTTGATTCTCTTACTTTTACGATGTACAAGCACGCAATACTGAACAGCTTTTATCTTATCTTCTGGAAAACCTATATTCCTTAAGAGTTCAGGGGCCATTTCCGCTCCTTTTATAGCATGATTTTCACATTTGCCTTCTTCTTCCATTTTACGGGCAATATCATGAAGCAATACTCCTGCGCGCAGAATGTCTAAATCGACACCTTTTTCTGTTTTTGCAATTTGTTCAGCAATATCAAGAACTCTTTTGACGTGAGCTAAGTCGTGTGCACCATTTTTATCATAAAAGGGTTCAACTTCTTTTGCCAACTTTATGGATAGATCCTTCATCATATTACTTCTAACGAGTAGCCCTATCTATTTATACCTTTCTATCTGTTGTAGATTTTTGGTCTACAGCTTGCTGATATTTCTCGTTCAAGTCTACTCTGAATTTCTCCAGGACATTCCCTTTAGGGTCAAGGTAGTTTGCATCTATCATATCTCTGCCAACAACATCTATTCTTGCCCCTATAATTGAGCAGTTTCTGGAGTTAAATTCTGTGCTGTCTGAAGCAGTTATAGGCAAGTTAGCCATTTCAAGGCTTACAACTTTGTCCAAACTATCTTTTCTGGCAAATTCAAGCCAAAGCTCTCTCCACTTTCCTATTCCCAATGTGGTTCTTCCAGTGTATTTCCCGATTACTGGCCCTGCAGCTACAAGAAAATTCTCTGTCTCTGCCTCATCTAATCCATCAACTGTCCAATAAGTGTATCTGTCTCTTGACCGATTTATCAGATACTTCAGGCTCAATCGAGGTTCAACAATTTTATAGCCCATAGACTCCAAGATCATGCTTTCGAATCCAGGGACTATTGCCATCCCAGAAAGTGCTATTTCAGCTTGTTTTCTAGTTATTTCTTTCATCTTCTCCCCCCATTGTGTCCCTGCTGGGCTGCTTCATTGCGTCGTGCTTATCATATCCCATCATATTGCCTCACCAAAGACATTACAATAAATGGGTCGACATCAGGTTTCCTATCGAGGCTCTTGAGCCAACCGAGGTAATATCCATAGTGCCTGTCCGCAATTTCTGCCTGCCTCAGCTTCAAGCCATAGCCCTCAGCCCATGGATGGAGAGTTGCCTCGCCACCCCTTAAAGTTAATTCGTGGACTTTCATTTCTTCCGCTTCATCTATAAGCCACATAATTTTTCTTTTTGAGATGTTGAATTTTGGAGGATTTATTCCTTCAGAGCAATATTGGCATCTGAAATTGCACCTTGAGTCTATTTCCAAAACCATTCTTACAGGATAAGTGATGAGCCCCTGATGAAATTGTCCCCTGAATGGCTTTCCCTGCGCATCGAGGATGTTCATGCTTCTATTTATCGGATCGTATTGAGTGATTATCTCCCCCTCTTTTCTTTCGCGAAGCTCAAAGGTCATTCTGCACCTCCGAAGATTATTTTTATTTCTTCTTGCGCTTCTTCTTTATTTCCTGAGGAGTGTATTATGTTCTTGACGACTTTGCCCTGCCTGTAAAGCTCCTTCATATCTTCTTTTTTATCCCCAAAATCACCACGTATTGTTCCAGAAGCAGCTTCCTTGGGGTTTGTTGCTCCGCAGATTTTTCTGAGTGATTCTATTGTGCTTTCCCCTTCTATTAAGAGGGCTATGCAGGGCCCTTCCGTCATGTATTCCATGAGCGCTTCAAAGATTAGGGGGTGCTTTTCCCTGATTTCTTTTCTTAGTTCTTCAGCTTTTCCTCTGTTCAGCCAGAGCATTTTCTTTCTCGCAATCCTGAGACCTGCTTTTTCTATTCTTTGTATGCACTCTATTGTTAGCCCTCTAGCTACTCCGTCGGGTTTTATGAGCGCCAGAGTCGCTTCCTGCGTTCCCAGTCTTTCTGTTTCCTGTTGTTTTGTTTCTTGTTCCATTCTGAAATTTCTGAGAAAAAAGACTACATAAATATCTGTTGTAGAATATTCTTCCACACTAATCTTCCTGGCCAGATTCACCTTTTTTCCAGATATATTCTACAGCATCTCCATCTTGGACTATGGAAACTACAAGTCTGCTACCCTTTATACGAATGTTTATTATAGGACGTATTTGTTCTCGGGTGCAGGGTCTTATTCCTAGGTTTGGAAAACAGTCATCTATATGAAACTTCCCATCCCAACATGGCTGCTTGAGAAGGAAAATATAACTTCTTACAGGTATAACTACATCCGCATCAGGTGCCCAGTATCTCCAAAGCCTAGGATTCCCATATTCATTTGTAGAACGGACATTACCAGGAATCCCAGTTCTTCTATCGATATTGTCCGGATGTATCAATCCAGGACTATCTTTAGGGACCTTTACTTTAGTCTTCTTTCCCATTAATTTTCCATTCTCTATTCTAGGATGATCTACCAGCCATTTATTCTTTATTATGGCTGAATCTAGAAATTCAACGAATCCAGATCCTTGCATGTTGGTGATCATATCTCTGTCTTTTGACTTTACTGCATCATCATATGCTTTCCAATATTCAGATAAAGAAAGAATTGAGAATCCAAGCATGCTTACAATATTCTTTGCTTCTGGATAAGTCACCCAATTTACTCTCTTATCCTCATCGAATGATAATTTATGATCCAATATCTTTTCTACTTTCATAAGATCAGAGGATTTTTTCAGGAAATCTTTCTTTATCCATAGTTTATTCGATGGAGAATAGAAATATGAGTCAAAAGCTTTTACTACTGGTTCTAATATGGGGGCAGTCTTCTTCCTGGACAATTGTATACCAGTACCCCAAAACTCTATCCAATCTTTTCCTTCCTTGAAATTCACGCTACCAAATTCAAATTTGATAGTCTTGATTATAAGTTCCCTGATTGTAGCCCTTAAATCCTTTGATGCAGAACTATTATAGGAAAGATATACTCTCTCGCGATTTACTGTAGAATTATCCTGATCATAGTCAGTTATCCTTGTTAATGTCAATGGAAGGTTTT
This sequence comes from Candidatus Pacearchaeota archaeon, assembly GCA_016866975.1. Classification (GTDB taxonomy): domain Archaea; phylum Nanobdellota; class Nanobdellia; order Pacearchaeales; family GW2011-AR1; genus VGKP01. Next base: position 5,486 of record VGKP01000001.1, on the reverse strand, counting down.
TTTGGAGATTATTTCTCCTTGCCAAGTCAGCTATTTCCCTTAACAATTTATTTTTTAATACTCTCCCGCCTTTGGAAAATCCTCCCTTTATCTTTGCGACTGCAAATCCAAATCCCCAATCTTCCTTATAATCTCTATTGAATAGTCTGTCTGGGTCATCAGTGTTCAATAGTACAGACATAAGTCCCTGATAAAACCTAGTCTCATCGCCAATTCCGGACTTGGATTTTAAGAAATTCATTATAGATATATCTTGAGGAGTCATTTTATGAGAAACTCTGTTCTCAGTATCCATCAGGGTAGCTCCATGAAGAATGAAAGCTGTATCTTTGTCAAAATCCACCCCCATCCCTGCTAGTTTTCTGGTTATCATAGCTGCACATGATCCTATTACATCCAATGTCTTAGGTATATCTTGTTTTTTTGATATTTCAGATGGAACGTGATGATCAATGATAGATATGAAAAACCTCTGGACTTCAGGTTCTCTATTCTGGTCAACAGATATCCATCTCGCAAGACCAGATTTCTTTGCTTTGATATACAGAGGGTCATTGAAATTTACTATATTACAGGTTAGTCTATCTCCTAGAAGTTCGTGTATTTCATCAGGCATCTTTTCACTTTGCAGGATTGGAATAAAGGCTGAATCTTCCTTAATGAGATTATTCCTCCAGGCCTCAAACAATGAGCTCACAACCGTATCTGTGTCTGGATTCTTATGACCCATCACAAAGACTATGTCTTTTTTGTATTTTAAGGCATCATTCAATCTTTCCCTAGAAGTTTCAACAAATTCTCGAAATTCTTTGAATCCAGATTTGCCATAGTCTATATCGACTAAATTTGTTACATGGCGTCTGATATTTTCATTTTTACAACCTTTTATTCTGACCATTCCGAGCACATCAATTAAATTTTCTCTCAATGAGATGCTAATAGATTCTTTTGCGTCTTTGAAATAATGCCCATGTGATTTTATGAATTCAAATAACTCACTTTCAAAGCCTTGATATATAATTTTGACAGCTTCTTGGACAACTTCTTGGGGTATTGAAGATGATAGTAGAGTATTTCGGCATTCTCTTATCATCTGTACAGGTTGCCTGGCATTTACAGGTATCCCCAAGTCAAGCGAAGGTTTTCCTACGGATGTCACATAGCCTCTGATTGGAGCAAGAAAAGGTATCTTTGTGACACTGAAATCAGGAGACCAATATTTCCAGCTACTCTCAAATTTGCCTCTTTTTATTTTTACACTTAGGGGAACTCCTTCATTATCATTTATATTATTTTTTGGATCTAGCCATCCTGGTCTTCCAAAAGGCGCGTTTGATTTTATCTTACTTCCTCCATAACTATGCTTAGAAACAATCTTTGGATTGTCAATATAATATCCATCTGCGCCATATACTCTATCAAGCCACTCACAAAAAGAATCGGACATCAAGGATTTTATCATCTCTTTATTATCCTCAACTTCAGCATCTCCAAAAACTTTCCAATAATTTGCAGGAGTAAGCATGAAAGATCCTAGTTCTTCAAGAAGTCTCTTAGAATCGTCAAAGTCTATATAATTTATTCTTCCTTCATCGTCCCATTCCAAGCTTATACCCGCCTTATCGGCTGCATTTTTTACACGGCTGTCAATTTTTAGTGGCTCTAGAGAGACATAAAATCCAAGAGTTTTAGAGAAGAAAAACTTAGAAGTCATTTCTCATCAAGCAAGAAATCATACTTCTTGCTTCTTCCTCTGTCCCGGCAGCATGAAAATAATTATGAGCAACTCTTCTCTTGGCTCTGAGCACTTCATAGTCTTGATTTTTGGCGTAATCTCCTCTTATTGACCCAGGTAATGCATCTTTAGGGTTAGACGCGCCTCTTATATCTAATAGTCTATTGACAGAATTATCTCCTTCTACTTTGAGCAGAATGCATTCATTTATTGTAAAATGCTCTTCAATTTGGGGATAAATATCGGGGATAGACTCTCTAACATGCCCGTATAATATACTTACTTCCTCTCTAGTCAACTTTCTCTTTATTCTCCCAGATATCTTTAGACCTTTACCTTCAATTCTCTCAATTAACTCAGTTTCAAGCCCTTCTTTTATACTTTCAGGTTTTATCATTCCGAAAGTGGTTTGCCTCATGATTTCTTCCCGTATATTCTGTCTCCTGCATCACCAAGTCCAGGTACTATATACCCTTTGTCATTTAGCATTGGATCTATGGCTGCAATAGTCACTTTGATATTAGAGTCATATCTTATCATCCTGTCTATTCCTTCCTTAGAAGCCATGGCTGAGACAATGCTGATGCTTCTAGGGTTTCTTTGCTTGAGTAATTCTGCGCAATCTATCAGGCTTCCTCCTGTGGCGAGCATGGTATCAACTATGATTGTTTCTTTATCTTTTATATCTGGAATTGCAGAGTAATAAATTTTTGATTTGAGTGTTCCTTCATCCCTCATGGCTCCGATAAACCCAGATTCAGAATCAGGAAAAACATTCTGGAGACCTCTGTGGAGAGGCAATCCAGCCCTTAATATGGTTATTAGCACTGGAGACTGTTTTAATGTCCTATGTTTGGCAACTTCTTCAAGGCATGCGAGGATATATTTTTCCATTGTCTCTAATCCTAAAGAGATTTCGTAGCCCAGATATTCTCCTATTTTTTCCAATGACTCTCTGAAGTTTTTAGAATTAGTTCCAGGATTACGAAGATTTAAGAGTAGATTCTCGATCGCGGGATTATTTATCTTATTAATCATCTTAGTTTTTCCTCCAATTCTCTGACCTTGTCACTATCATCAATTATTTTTGCGACTCTAATGGCCTGATCTAACCATCCTCCAAGTTCATAAGCTTCTATTGCTCGCCTATAGTTTCTTTCCATAATTTCTTTATTTCCCATTACTCTGGCAAGTTCTGCCGTCTGTTCGCACCAATCTCCTTTGTATGCAAGGTTTGTGTCTTTGTTTTTTTCTTCCATGTTATAAGTTTTGCGTAAGGAGACTAATTAAATAATAGTTGTAGAATATTCCTCTACACATATTGAAATACTTCTCTGGCAGCAAAATTATACAATGGAGGACCAAACATGAAAGCCTACATCGAAAACGCAGCAAATATAAAGGCAAAAATTGCAGAGCTCAAACAGCGCTATCTTAGAACAGCCCTACAATGCCGCGCAGCAGGAATCCGCGTCAGCACTGCAACAGTCGCTGAATACGCGCAAGAGCTACAGAGACTAGAGGCGCAACTGAACTAATTTTACAATGACTAAGAAATACATACTAACTGGTGGGCCTGGAAGTGGCAAGAGCTGTATAGTGCTTGAACTTGAAAGAAGAGGAGAATATATTATAAGAGAAGCAGCAGAGGATGTGATTAGGCTAGAGCAGGCAAAAGGAAATCCCTCGCCTTGGAAGTCTCCAGATTTTCAAAAGAAGATTCTCAATCTGCAAATGCAGAGAGAAGAAAGAGTTCCAAAAAATCTAGAGAGGATCTTTATAGACCGAGGAATATTGGATGGTCTAGCGTATATTCAACCTGAAACAGAAATTAGCAGAGAGATACAAAGACAAACAAGAGCCTATACAGGTGTTTTTCTCGTAGAAAACTTGGGCTTTGTAAAAAATAATGAAATTAGAGCTGAAAACCATGACGCCGCCATGCAGATTGAATGTAAGTTAAAAGAAGTCTATATCATGGCAGGATACAAAATAGTACATATTCCAGCAACAGATGTTAATAAGAGAACAGATATGATTCTTAGATACATTCAAGGAGAAATTTCAAAATGAAGTCCTCAATAAACGTCAAAAAACCCTTCAGGTTTTAACCTCGGCTTTTAAGCGGAGGCTTGCTTGAGGTTTTGTGACTGCCGTGGAAATCCTTACAATTTTAACCTCTACTAAAAGTAGAGAATTTCTACAAGCGTTAAGAAATAGGAGCATCAATAGAAATCCTTTTATTTTTTCTTTTCTTTCTTAAATGCCATCAAAAGCTGATTATAAGCGTTCTTAGGATCTCTAGATTCGGCAATAAAACTCCCTGAATTAACGGCATCTACACCGGAGGTAACTAATTTGCCGATAGTATCTCCATTGACTCCTCCATCAACTTGCACCCAAATCCCTCTTTTTTTGAGAGTTGAGACTCGTCGTATAGTGTTCGGAGCAAGCTTCTGATGTTCCTCTCCTGGAGACACACCCATCACAAGAATATGATTTACGTTATCAAGGAATGGATCAAGTCTATCTATAGAAGTTTCAGGATTGATAGCGAGCATGGGTTGGGCCCCCATGGCCTTTATAAGATGAATTAGATTAAGCCCTCTATCATTATTTTGGAGGGATTCGATGTGAACAATGATTTTACCAAAACCCTTGTGGATAAGGTCTGCAATCCAGTCTTCTGGATGTGCAACCATTAAATGGGCTTCAAATTCCTTTTTATAGCGTTTCAAATCGGGAATCTCAGACAAAGGAGCAGATTTAGAACTTACAAACACTCCATCCATGAAATCAATTTGGAGTTGCGGAGCAAACTTCACAAGTAAAGACAATCTTTTCTTAAAATCGCCAATAGAATGAGAAAATATAGTTGGTATGACTGTGCTCATTTTATTGATTCATACCTCTGAATCTGTCTTATCCTTCTCTCGTGCCTTCTTTTCCCGCTAAAAGGAGTATTTAACCAAGCAGATACAATCTTCTCCATCTCCATATATGAAAGATTATAAGCATGTAGACTCAAGATGTTAGAATCATTGTCTTTCCTTGACATCTTGGCTGAATAGACGTCAAATGCTTCTGCTGCCCTTATTCCTTTGACTTTATTTGCAGCTATAGCCATTCCCGTTCCAGTATGACATATTAATATCCCTCTAGAAATCTTGTCTTTTACGACTTTCTCAGCCACAGCAAATGCATACTTAGGGTAATCATCATCTTTCTTAAAAACCAATGCTCCCACATCTTCATATTCTATTCCTTTCATATTAAGATATCTCTTCAATTTCTCTTTTGCAGAAAAACCAGCATGATCAGAGCCTATTATGATCTTTGCCTCTTTCATATATTAAATGAGTTTTTATAATATATAAACACTTTGGAAAGATGCTATTTTCTATCATCTCTAGGAAAAAATTTTCTATGTTGTTGGGTAGAGGCATCAACAAGAAAGTTTACTTCATTGCGCAAATTAAAGCGCTCTACATCGCTCATCGGTCTAAAATAACGATAATCACATTCCATACATTTCATTTCAGCCTCTCGCGTATTGAGATAATATCTCTGAAGGGTATAATTTAGATGCTTGCCATCCGGACATTGTCGAGTTTTAATATTCTCTTTCATAGATTATCCGAAAAAAATACCTGTGAAGCTCCCCACGGCAAGACCGTGGGGCATCTAGAAGTTATCTAATCTCAACTGCTTACCGCTTCTTCCCTGTTGTTGAATATATCTTCGTATAATG